>DASQPN010000021.1:0-13563 GCA_035643915.1 Terriglobales bacterium
GCCGGAAGCGGTGCAGGGACGCTGCTGTTCGCTGGATGACGTCTACGATGCCCGCCGCGTGGCCCAGACCATCGGAATTCCCTACTACGTGGTCAATCATGAGGAGCGCTTCGAGCGCGAAGTGGTTCGCCCGTTCATACAGGACTATCTCTCGGGACGCACGCCGATCCCGTGCAGTCTGTGCAACAACCATCTGAAGTTCGATCAGCTGCTGATCGTGGCCCGGCAGATCGGCGCCGACACGCTCGCGACCGGGCATTATGCCCGCGTGGAGTTCGACGAGGACCGCGGACGGTGGCTCCTCAAGCGCGCCGCCGATCTGGCCAAGGATCAGACCTACTTCCTCTTCGGCCTCACGCAGGAACAGCTGAGCCGAACCATCTTCCCGCTGGGCGGGATGAGCAAGCCTGCAGTGCGCGAGTTGGCCCGCAAGCACGGCCTGGCGTTGGCCGAGAAGCCTGATTCGCAGGAGATCTGCTTTGTCCCGGGCGGCGACTACAAGCGCTTTCTGGACACCTACCTGGCCGAGCAGGGAGAGTCGCTGCCGGATACCTCCGGGGAACTGGTCACCACCGATGGCCGGACGATCGGCGAACACAGGGGCATTCACAATTTCACGGTTGGACAGCGCAAGGGTCTGGGCGTCGCCACCGGCACTCCGCTCTACGTGATCCAGATCAAGGGAGACACAGGCCAAGTGGTGGTTGGGAGTAGCCAGGAACTTTACTCGAAGACTTTGCGCGCCCGGCGCCTAAACCTGATCGCCGTCGAGGATCTGCAGGAGCGGATGTGGGTCACGGTGAAGATCCGTCACCGGCACGAGCCTGCTCCCGCCCTGCTCGAGAAGACCAGCGATGACGAACTGCTCGTGACCTTCGACCAGCCCCAGCGCGCCATCACACCCGGACAAGCCGCCGTGTTTTACGACGGCGAAGTCGTCGTGGGCGGAGGCTGGATCGTCTGAGCCCACCGGGCGAATCGGGGACCCGGCGGGAAGGACCCCTCGGCTCAGGTTGAACGACTCGGTCATGCTGAGCGGACTGAGGCGCCAGCGGAACACAAGTCGAACAACCCCGTGGACTTAGGCGTAATCACGAGCTCGACGGACATTCTCACCACAGACTCCTCGACCCGGCTGCAAAATCCTGGGATAGGCGAGACGATATCCCGCAGCCCTGGGTCGCGAACTTCGTCCGGGTTGTTCAGCAAGGGAAGAACCCCACGCCCTTCCGGCATATAATCGCCAAACCTATGGCCTCCCCAGGCGTAACGGCGGCGGTTTCGAGTCCCGTGCCGGCGGATGGGCCTCCGTCATCTTTTTGGGTTCGCGAGGCGGGCCACATTAAGCAAGGTTTGAAGACCGGCACAGCCGGCCTGATCGCGTACGCGATCTACGTGACCTTCCACTTGCCGGAAGGGTACTGGGCGGTATTCACGGCCCTGCTCGTCACACAAGCAAACCTGGGTGCGTCGTGGAAAGCGGCCCTGTACCGCACCGCCGGCAGCACGGTGGGCGCGCTGTCGGCCGCTCTGCTCGCTCCCGTGATCGGCACCGGCCCGGTCCGAACGGGCGTCACTCTATTTCTGCTCGCGGCGTTGTTTGCCTATTTGACGACGCTGCATCCCAGCTTTAGCGCGGCGGGTTTCACGGCGGCTCTGGTTCTGCTGCTTGGGGCAACCGTGCAGCCGTGGCATCTGGCATGGTTGCGCGTGCTCTATACGATCCTGGGAGCCGTCATCGCCTTCGGTGTAGGTATCCTGCTCTGGCCCGTGCGTGCGCGCGAGGGGCTACGGAGCAAGATCGCAGACTTCCTGGAGGATTTCGGCCGGCTCTACCGCGCGGTGACAACCGCTGCCTTGCAGGAGACTTGTGACGAAGGTGGGTTGGAGCCACTGCGGACCACGCTCCGGGACGACTGGCTGAAGATTGCAACCGCTCTCGAGGAATCGCGCAGCGAGCCCTCGTTCAATCGCTTCAATCACGAGGGTTACGTGGCCCTTCTAGAGGAACTGGACCACCTGCGCCAACGCCTCCTCGCGATGTGCCGCGACAGCAGCTCGTCTTCGCATGCCGGAGTGCTTTCCACCTTGGTGCCGGAGTTGGAGCCGCTGGCCGAGGGGACCGCGCAGGCCCTCCTGGGCCTCGCCGCCGCCGTACGAACCCAGTCAAAAGGATTTGATCTCGGCCCCTTGGACAACGCCGTAGAGACCGTCGACCGGCGGCTGCAGCACCTGCGCGACACGCAGGCGACCTCACCTGTTAGCCTCGATCGCATGCTGCCTTTCTGGTCGTTTCTCTTCAATTTGAAGGAGGTGGTCGCCGGTGTGAGGTCATTGAACGCAAAGTTGGCGCGGCTTTCTTAGGAGTCTCCCGGGCATTTCTTGGCGCCCGTCCAGAATTTCTCTGCGGTGTGGAATTCTTGCTCAGCCAGAGACTGGAGGCAGACTTTGCTCTTACCTACATCATTGATTCTAAGCGTCTTGCCCGTCGGGCACGGGCTACACCATCTTGGCAAGGTAGCTGCAAAACTAAGGGAGGAAATCCGCATCCGGGTAGTTGGCGGTTTGCGGATCCGGCTGTCCCAAGGAGGAGCCAGAGTATGAAAGCGTTTCTGATTGCAGTGATTACCAGCGTTTTGTGTGTGGGGGTCGCCATCGCGCAGGAGCCCGCGGCGCAAGCCAGCGGGTCCGCCAGCCAGTCGACTGCCGGTTCGGTTGACAAGCAGGGCGCGCAAGTGAATTCGCAGACGTCGGGGCAAGGGGCTGCGCATGCCACGAGCTCAACGGGAAGTGCGGGCGCCCAGGTCGCACAGGGCACTACCATTCACGCAGTTCTCGCCAAGCCGGTCGATTCCCGCAAGAGCAAGGTCGGGGACGAGGTCATGGCCAAGTCGACCCGGGATGTGAAGTCCAACGGCCAGGTGGTCGTCCCGAAGGGAACGCGGCTGCTCGGCCACATTACCGAAGCGAAGGCCAAAGCGAATGGCGAGTCTGATTCCGCGCTGGGAATCGCCTTCGATAGAGCGATCCTGAAGGATGGGCGCGAGCTTCCTCTAGCCCTCAGTATTCAGGCGCTCGCCGCCACCCAACCCACCGCATCCGCCGCTATGGAAAGCGACAGCATGATGGGAAGTCCAAGCATGAGTACCGGAGGCCATGCCAGCGGCGGAGTGCTAGGCGGCGCCACGGCTCCCGTTGGCGGCGTTGCGGGTACGGGGACCAACACGCTCGGGGCGGCGGGCGCTGCCGCTGGCGGAACGGTGCATGGGGCCACCGAAGGAATGACCGCTGGGGGTACGCTGACTTCCTCGGCACGCGGCGTGGTTGGGTTGCCGGGAATGTCTTTGAACACCGACGCCTCCAACTCAACCCAAGGGTCGGTGATCACCTCGAAGAGCCAGAACGTACATCTGGAAAGCGGTACACAAATGGTATTGCGGGTGAATGCTCAGTAGAAAACCGGTCGCAGAGGCCCTGCAAATCGGCATAGCGGGGGACGGTTGCCCGTCCTCCCCTGCCACAGCTCCGTACATGCGGGTCTGCATAGAGGGCGGTTCAGTGAGTTAGGACCGCGAGGGCCGGAGGTTCAAGTGGTCGTTCGCCGCAGGCGCTCCATCAGGTTGGGTGGAGGACTTGCACACTCCGAACTGTGGAACACGCTCGGCGCACAAAGAAAAAGGGCGGCGCTCAAGGCGCCGCCTGATTTACTTGATGCCCCTAGATCGTTTTCAAATAAACAGCTCGTCCTGGGGTACTCCGATTCCGTCTCGCCCTTGGCGCCGTTTGCGGCCGAGGAAAAACTCCAGTCCGGCGCTGAGGCCCTGCATCAATCCCTGGAGCTGCCGAATCGGAGACACCACTGTGCGATGCACCATGTCGCTGGTTTCCTCGACCCGATCCAGCGTCCGGTTGATCAGCTCGTCGGCGCGGATGACCTGCAGCCGGGTGCGATCCACCACGTCGCTCACGGTCGCATCCAGACGCTCCATCTGCGCCCGGGCCACGCGCGAAGAATGCTCGACGTTGGCGACGATCTCCGTCACCCGGGGACGCAGCTCCACCAACATGGCGTGTGCCGTTTCGATGGTGGGCAGGGCTTTGGCCTTGACTTCGGAGGCTAGCGCTTCCACTCGTCCGCTGGTCTGGCGGACGGCGACAAACAAGGCCACCAGTATTCCTGCCTGGATTACCACGGCGATCGCGGTCACGATGATGAACAGAGGTACGAGATTTTCCATAAGCTTGACCTCCGCTGCCGGCCCCTGACTGCGGAGAACTCCCGAGCTACAGGTTCTTGGCTGCTGCGTCTTCGGCGGTCGCCTCATGGTACGCCTGCCGGCCGGCGTCGTAGGCTGCGCGGAACTGATCTTTCTGCTGGTTCAAAACGTCGCGGCCACGATCCACCCATTCCTCGGCCTGTGAACGCACGTCGCGCGCGCGGTGGCGTACGTAGTCGCGTCCTTCTTCCGCTCTCGACCGCAGCGCTTCACGGGTTTCGTTGCCGGAACGCGGCGCGTAGAGCACTCCGGCTACCGCCCCCATTCCCAAACCTGCCAAAAACCAGAGGAAACTGTTGCTATTGCTGTCCGACATGATCTTCCTCCTCCGTGTATCCCGTTACTCGGATGTTAGCACCCGTGATCGGGAAAAACAATTCTGCGCAGGTTTGACGCGATTCAGGCGACGTCGGTTGTTTGGTGAAGTACGCCCCTTGTAGTGAGCGTCAAGTAGCGAGACAATTGCACGCCGGAAGAGGGAGGCCCTGTGTCCGACCGAAAGTACCGCCAGCGCGGCTATCAGGATAGCGGCGAAAAGTCGCAGCAGAGATCCGGGGACAGGTCCGGCGATAAGCCTGCCCGGAAAGACACCTTCGGCCCCCGGCCGCTGCAGATGCCCGGCACGCGCACCGTTTCGCGCTGTTCTCAATGCGGCACGGTGCTGCCCACCCTGGGAGAGATTCCCGTATCGTGCCCGAAGTGCGGCTTCGAGCTGCATTCCTGCAAGCAGTGCACGTATTTCGATCCATCCAAACGGTTCGAATGCATGCAGCCCATTCCGGAGCGCATCTTGCGCAAGGACGTGAAGAACGCCTGCACGTTCTACTCGATCCGCGTCACCACCGAGAAGGAAACTACAACTCCAGTCAGCGCCAAGCCCGCCGACGCCCGCCAGGCCTTCGACAACCTTTTCAAGAAATAGAAAGCCAGAACGAACGGAATCGAAGGACCCCACCGCGTCCAGCCGCCACCACCAACCTCGTCCGGCATTTTCGCGAAGGACTCCGGGTCGACCGGCTGTCGAGCCAGGCCGATCTCAGCGTCACAGGGGGCGCTTGTTTTTCCCTGTGAGATCACCCGCAAAGCATTTTGGCGATCGGCGTCAAGACAAGGCCAACCCGGCACTTGGCGAAGCACTTCACGCCCGCTACGGCTTCAGCGTCGGCCGCAGCACAATCTCGCTCGCGAACGACTGCGGCGCCTGCGTGACCAGCATGGTGACCACGTGGGCAATATCGTCCGGCTGAAGCATCCGCGACGTATCCTTGCCCTCATGCGGCGAAAGGTCGGTGTGGGTGGACCCCGGGCAGATCACCGCGACCCGAATGTTGTGCACGCGTAATTCTTCTGCCACGGAGTAGCTCAATCCGTTCAACCCCCACTTGGAAGCTGCATAGGCCGCGCCGTTCGGCAGCGCGTTTTTGCCCGCAATCGAAGAGATGTTGATGATGTGCCCGGTGCGCGCCCGGATCATCAGGGGGGCGAAGGCACGAATCGAGTAGTAGACGCCGCGCAGATTGGTGTCGAGAATGCGGTCCCAGTCTTCGGGGGCAAGCTCATGCAGAGGCTTTTCGAAGCCTCCGATGGCCGCGTTGTTCACCAGGATGTCGGCCCGGCCGAACTTGCTGTCGATTCGCCCGACCAGCCCCTCGACCGAGGCCAGCGAGGTGACATCGCACTCGGCGACCTCCGCCCGGTTTCCAGCTCCGCCGATGGTATTGGCAGTCTCGTTTAGCCTTCCCGTGGTGCGCCCGCAAAGCACCGTCAGGGCGCCGAGTCCGGCCAGCGTGCGCGCGATAGCCGCGCCAATGCCGCGCCCCGCGCCGGTTACGACTGCGACCTGGCCTGCCAATGGCTGTCCCGTGCTCGACATTTGGTTGCCTCCCCAAACGAAATTTTGGGCTCCCGGGGGACCGCCCACGGCCCCCGAACCTCGCATCTTAACAAGAACGGAGGGCTGGGGAAGGTTAGCAGCTTGCCTATGGCGAAGCGGATACTTATAATCCGCTCACCGGAAACAGCGCCTTGGCTGCCTTCACGTTACAGGCGAAGCGTAGGCAGTTCCGGATCCTGTGGCAGGGGCGTGCAAGGGCAGTCGTGCAAGAGTCTCACACTTGATGTCGATGCCGGGCAGGATGAAGTTCGCCGATTTTCCCGAGAACTCAAGGAGCCATTCGAATGAATAAGATTCTAGTCACGATTGTGCTTGGATGTGCTGTCGCCGCGGCCGCCCAGGATGCCGCCCAGCCGCAAGCGCAACCGGCCGCGCCCCAACAACAGAAGAAAGAGATCAAGGATCCCGCGGAATACAACGCTTATGTGGGTGCGGTGCAGCAACAGGATCCGGCTGCCAAGATCAGCGGCCTGGAAGCCTTCCTCACGCAGTATCCCAACAGCGTGATGAAGGAGGACGCGCTCGAAATCCTGATGGGAACCTACCAGCAAAAGGGCGACGTGGCCAAGATGGGCGACGCGGCCAAGCGTCTGCTGCAAGTGAACCCCAACAATGTCCGGGCGTTGGCCCTCTCCACCTTCGTCGCCACCCAGACCCAGAATTTTGCCGACGCGAAGCAGTACGGTGAGAAAGGACTACAGGCGCTCGCCACCTTCACCAAGCCCGACAACATGCAGCCTCCGGAGTATGAAACGCTGAAGCAGCAGCTGGCCGGAATCTTCCACCGGGGTATCGGGCTGGCTGCACTGAACGACAAAGACTACGCCAATGCCGTGATCCACCTTCGTGCGGCCGCGGAGTCGGCGCCCAATGACGTCACGTTGATTTACCCGCTTTCGTCCGCCTACTTGAAACTGACGCCGCCCGACTACGTCAATGGCCTCTGGTTCACCGCGCGCGCCGCCAACCTGGCTCCCACCCCGCAGGGCCAGCAGCAGATCGAGAAGTACGGGGCATCGCAGTACCGGAAATATCACGGGTCTGACCAGGGTTGGGCGGAGTTAATGGCACAAACCAAGACCACTCCATTCCCGCCTGCGGGGTTCACCATCACCCAGTATGTTCCCCCGACTCCTGCGGAACAGGCCGCCGAGATCGTGAAGACGAAGAAAGTCGAAGAGATGAGTTTTGCGGAGTGGGAACTGGTGCTCTCCGAAGGCAAGCCGGAAGACGTCGACAAGGTGTGGAGCGTGCTGAAAGGCAAGCCCCTGCAGATGGTCGCGCAGGTTATCAGTATTATCTCGCCAACCCACCTGATGCTCGCCGGCAGTTCCGACGATATCGAGGCCAAACGCTCCGACATCGACCTCACCATGACCGCGGCCATCCCGGCCAAGCTGATGCCCAAGGTGGGAGCGGACTTCCAGTTTGAAGGAACGCCGGTATCCTACGAGCCGAAACCCTTCGTGATGACCATGAAGGACGGCGCGATCCTGACTGCGAAAGCTCACCCCGCGTCCAAGAAGCCGCCGGTTCGCAGGAAGCCCGCGCAATAGTTATTGGAAATCTCGGTAGACGGAAAAGAGGCGGCCGATTCGGCTGCCTCTTCCTGTCTGCCTCTCCGGAGAATTTCGCTTGCGTGGTGGGTTTGAAGGGGCCGGCTTCAGCCGGGCCCGTAAGCCGCCAAAAACAATACGGGCTTCAGTGCCCGAGGGTAACTGTTTCAGTTCAAACCGCGCAGCCTGTTAAACGTTTAGCGGACCCGACCGACCGGCGATTCTTAGCGCACCGCCTTCTTCTCCATCGTGACCGGCCGTGCGCTGTGCGGTGGGCGCTTGGTCCCGTCCCGCAATTGCCGAACATCGATCTTAAGTTCGCTCAGCGTCCGACTGAGGGTGTTGCGGTGCATGCCCAACTCGCGCGCCGCGCGACACTGGTTGCCCTTGTTCTCCTGCAGGACGGTGAGGATAAAGCGCTTCTTGAATTCACGCACGGCCTCTGAGTAGAGGATGTTGCTCTTGTACATCTGCAGGATGAGCGCTTCAAGTTGATCTTTCACGGGCTCTCTCTTTCTCTGAAAAGAAAATCGTCAGTATAAAGTTCTTCGCACAGGTGCCCTACTGAGCGGGTTTCGCTGCCGGCGCGGGTGCCGCTTCCGGGAGGTGGGTCCGATGAAGCATGCCCACTCCCTCGTAAAACCTGGCACGCAACTGAGAGGGCGCGAGCCATATCGCGGCTCTCCCCACGACCAGGAAATACGGCGCCAATTCCGATCCTTCCAGCCACTTCGACGTCGGCGTGAAGGCCGTCATTCCCATCAAAATCACGGATACGAACAGCGCACCCTTCACCAGTCCAAGCATTCCACCCAGGATGCGATCGAACAAACTCAGGCCGGCTTCCTTCATGACCCAGCGGGTAATCCGCCCGGCGATCCCCGCCAGCATCACCACGGCCAGAAAAATGGCGACGAAGGCAACGATCTCGCCCAGCCACGGGGACTTCAGCTGGGGAGCAAATCGTTCCGCCACGCGGTGATACTGCCAGGCCGCCAGAAGATAGCCGACCACCAGGCCCACCAGCCCGAAGGCCTGGTGAAAAAAGCCTTCCATGATCGCCATCACCACGGACAAGACAATCACTCCCAGGATCGACCAGTCCGCGATATTCATTGGTCTCGCCCACCCTGGGCCGCCGGATTACACATCCAATTTGCGTCCGGTCAGCTGCTGATAAGCCTCCAGATATTTCTCGCTGGTCTTGCGGGCCACCTCCACCGGAAGCGCAGGCGCAGGAGGCTGCTTGTTCCAGCGGATCGTTTCGAGGTAATCGCGCACGTACTGCTTGTCGTAAGAATCTTGGGCGCTGCCGGGCTTATATTTGTCGGCCGGCCAGAAGCGCGAGGAGTCGGGCGTCAGAACTTCATCGGCCAGGGTGATCCCCTTCGCCGTGCGCCCGAACTCGAACTTGGTGTCCGCGATGATGATGCCCTTCGTCCGCGCGTAGTCGGAAGCTCTGCGATAGACCTTCAAGGTCAGGTCTCGCAGTTGTTCGCTCAATTCACCGCCCACCTGGCGGACCATCTCATCGAACGGGACGTTTTCATCATGACCCGTGGTCGCTTTTGTAGCAGGCGTGAAAATCGGCTCCGGCAGCTGGTCCGATTCACGCAGCCCCTTGGGCAACTCGATGCCACACACCTTACCGTTGGCCTTGTACTCTTTCCACGCCGATCCCGAGATATAGCCGCGCACCACGCACTCGACTGGCACCATGTCCGCATGGTTCACCACCATGGAGCGCCCGCGGAGCTGGTCCGCGTACTGGCCGATTTCGGCTGGATACTGGCTCACGTCGGCGGTAATCAGGTGATTGGGAACGACATCCTTCAGAAAGTCGAACCAGAATAGCGAGATCTGGGTCAGCACCCGCCCCTTGTGCGGAATCCCGGTCGCCAGAATGCAGTCAAACGCCGAGATGCGATCGGTGGCGACGAAAAGCAGCCGGTCGCTGTCGAGACGGTAGACATCGCGCACCTTGCCACTGGCATGAAGTTGGAGATCAGGGAATTCGGTACGAAGCAGGACGGGATCGAGGAGTTGAGGGCTCATGAACACAAATTCTACAGTTAAAAAACGTGGCGTATTCTAGCTGGCCAGATTTTTTTGTCAACGGTTTACGTCATGCGTCAAAGTGACGCTCCCATCTTGCTGAGTCGAAAAAAGTTGACACCCGCGCGGTTCAACGGAAATGCCCGCCAGATAAGCCTGATGGCGAATCGGCGGATGTGGAAAAGCTGAGGATGGAAGTGGATAATCGGGCGCTGAGTAAGAGCCGACGGCTCTAACATCTCAAACATACAGCCTGCAAGATTGTTTTGCGGCAGGCAAGAGCCGAATGGGGAGAGCAGGACGTCGGTGGAGTGTGAGAGGCCACCGCACCCTGCAATTGACCTTGCCGGCACGCATGGACCTGGCAAGCGCAACGCCTTTAGAGTGTGTTCGCGACTCTGCAATCTTAGCAAGATATCGGGTCGGAACCGACAGTGGGGTTTGAGCCGCGAAGGGGCGAAAGAGAAACCGCTAGACGGGTTGCCACACTCCCTGAGCGAAACCCTTACGCCGTCGCCCCGAACCGCACCGACACCAGCTTCGACACCCCCGGCTCCTGCATGGTCACCCCGTAGAGCACCGGGGCAATGCTCATCGTCTTCTTGCTGTGGGTAATGAGCACGAACTGAGTTTGCACGCTCATCTCCTTGACCAACTCTGTGAAGCGCCCGATGTTGGCTTCGTCGAGCGGAGCGTCGACTTCGTCCAGGATGCAAAACGGGCTGGGCGCGTACTGGAAAATCCCTACCAGCAGCGACAAGGCCGTGAGCGCCTTCTCTCCGCCCGACAGCAGCAACACGTTCTGCAGTTTCTTGCCCGGAGGCGAGGCCACCACGTCGATACCGCTTTCCGCGCTGTTTTCCTCATCGGTAAGCCGCATGAAAGCGTGGCCCCCGCCGAAAAGCCTCCGGAAAATGAGCTGGAAGTTCTCGTTGATCCGGTGGAAGGCCTCCTCGAACTTCTGGCGTGATACGGTATCGATCTCCTTGATGGTCGCAATTGTGTTCTGGATGGAATCCAGCAGGTCCTGGCGTTGGGTTTCGAGGAAGGTGTGCCGCTCGGCGGTCTCCTTGTACTCCTCGAGCGCCATCATGTTGACCGGACCCATGTTGTCGAGGCGCGTCCGCATCTCGCGGTGAGCCTGATCCTCAATCGCAAGTTCCTCACCCGTGGCGATCGGGATCGTGCGATCCGCCATCAGTTGATGCCGCTGCACACCGAGATCGTTCAGGCACGACTCGGCCATGTACTCGGCGTCGGACTGAAGCTTCGCAGCGGTCGCCGCCAGCTCTCCTCGGCGGTCGCGTGCCTGGTCCAGCAGTTGCCGTGCGCCGCGCAGAGCCTCGTCGATTTCGACCAGCCGGGCGCGGATTTGTTCGGACTCGAACTGGAGCAGGCCTTCGCGCACTTCCCCGGCGTTCTTCTCGCCGTCAAGTTCCACCAGTTGATTGGCGAGCAACTGGTTCTCATTCTCGCGCTGAACTTTCTCTGCCACGGAAGCGTCGATCTGCATGCGCAGAGCATAGACGCGCTCGCGCATCTCGCTGACCAGCGACTCGATACGCTGCATCACGGCCGAAGCAGAGCGATGCCGTTCCTCCAGGCCAGCTACCCGTGCCACATGCTGCGAAGTGTTCTGCGCCGCCCGGTCCCGCCGTTCCTTCAACGAAACCATACGCTCCTGGCCGACAGCCATATGGCGCTCGACTTCGGCGCGCCGTTCCCCGGAAGTTGCCAGATCACTCTTGCGAGCTCCGATGATCGTTTCCTGCTCCGCGCGCTCCGCCGCCAGGCTTTGCAACTCTGACCGGCTCACGCTCAGACGCTCGCCCACACGCCCCATCTCGGCATCCAACTGCTGCAGCATGTGCCCGGACGTCATGGCGAGTTTCTCAGCTTCGCGCTTCTCCTCTTCCAACCGGTCGAGCAGGGAAGTGAGCTCCCTGATCTCCCGCCCCAGCATCAGGACGCAAGCTTCACCATGGCGCAGCCCACGCTCGAGTTCCTCGAGCAGCCGCAGGACTTCGCGCAGTTCGCGCTTCATGGAGAGCGGCCCTTCGGCGCGCTGCTTGCCCCCTGTCACTGTGACGTTGTGGAAGCACTCGCCAGATGGTGACAGGAAAAACGCGTCAGGGTTTTCGAGCGCGAGCTCCCGGCCCAAACCGGAGTCAGGCACGATGTAGCCATCGCGCAACTTAGGCAGGATGACCTCAAGAGACTTTCCGAAACCATTGAGAACGCGGATGGTGCTCTTCAAGGGCACAATCGGCCGCCCCGGAGGCGCCGAATGCGCCGCCTCATCGAGCACAAACGAGAACTTTGCCTGCGAATCCTCAGGATGGACCAAGAAGGTCGCACGCCCATCGACATCGCTGCGCAGGAGGCGTAGACCCTCGTCGGCCGCATCCCAAGACTTCACCACGATGTAGTTCAGCTCATCCCGCAGGAAGTCTTCGACCACGCGCTCGTGCTGGGGATCAACCTCCAAAAAGTCGGCCAGCACGCCCGCCGGAGCGAGCCCGCCTTGCAACGAGCCCGACTGGAACAACCGCCGTACCGACTCGGTCGAGTAGCCATGCTCGGCGATGACCGCTTCGAGCGACCCCTTCTTACCCAAAGCCGACGCGAACTCGGCGCGTAACCCGTCCAGTCCCTGCTTGGCTTCGCTTTCTTCGCGACGCTTTGTCTCGAGCGACTGGCGGAGCTGGGCGATTTCCGCGGTAAGGCCGGTCACCCGCTGCGAGACGGATTCGAATTCCAAAGCCAGCTGCCCACGCTGTCCGCCAAAAGCTTCCACTTGCGACGAAGCAGTGGAGATTTCATTCTGCAGCCGCTGCGTTTCACGATCGACGGCCGCCAGCCGCTCTTCCCCTTGCGTCAGTTGGTTGCGAAGGTTCGAAGCCGCCGCCACGACTTCCATGATCGAGGCCCGGCCCAGCTCGATCTGGCGTTCGAGGACAGCGAGGTCCCCAGCGGCCGCAGCACCTTCCTGCTGGCTGAGCGCGAGTTCGTGCTGCGCAGCCGCAAGGTCGGCCGCAGCCGATTCTAGTACCTGGCGGTTGGAGTCCAGCTCCGCCTCCAGGGTGCTCAACCGGCTCCGAGCCTGGCCCAGTTCCGCATCCGACGATGCCGACCGGATCACCAGTTCCGCGCAACGCTCTTCATTCGTGCGCTGCCGTGCCTGCCCGCGTTCGATCTCGAGCCCAACTTGGTTGAGCCGCTCCCGGTTCTGGCGAAGCTCTCCGTTGATGGCATACCCGCGCTGTGTCCGTTCCGCATGCTCCCCGTCGAGCCGCTGCACCGCCTCGGTACGCTGCTGCATTTCTTCCGCCAGCGCGTTCAGCTGCGCATCGATCTCGGCGCTCTCGTGTTCAAGCTGAGCGAACTTGCTGGCCAGCACCACGCGCAGCTTAGCGCGCATCTCATCGCGCAGTTTGGCGTAGCGCTCCGCCTTGGCGGCCTGCCGCCTCAGTGAATTCATCTGCCGCGTGACTTCTTCGAAGATGTCATTCACACGGTTCAGGTTCAGCTTGGCTTCTTCCAGCCGCGCCTCTGCCAGCCGTTTCTTGGTCTTGAACTTGGTGACGCCCGCAGCTTCTTCAATGATGGCCCGGCGGTCCGTAGGTCGGCTGCTCAAAATCTGCCCAATACGCCCCTGCTCGATCAAAGCGTAGGACTCGGGTCCGAGACCGGTCCCCATGAAAAGTTCCTGGATATCGCGCAACCGACACAGCTTCCCATTGAGTAGATACTCGCTGTCCCCAGACCGGAACAACCGCCG
>DASQPN010000022.1:0-37102 GCA_035643915.1 Terriglobales bacterium
TGTAGACGCTGGCGAGGTTATTGACCGGAATGGAATCTCGCGGATAGGTCTGCTTGTAGAGTTCGAGCGCGGTGATGCCCTTGTCGAGCTGCCCGCTGTCCACGTAGTAGTGCGACATGATGTAGAGCTTCTCGCGCTCGCTGGCCCGATCGCGCAACTCAAATGCTTTCTTCCGGTTCTGTTCGGAAAGCTCCGTTTGCCCAAGATTGGCGTAGACCGTCCCCAGGCGGGCAAATGCCATGGCGAAATTAGGATCCAATTCGATCGCGCGCTGGTAGTCGGGAACTGCGCCAAACTCCTCCCCATGCGCGTGCTTGGAATCCCCCTGGGTGAATGCTTTCAGTCCTTCGAGGGAAGAAGTCGTGGCCTGCGACAACATCATGTCGTACTTCTCCACCGAAGCCAGGGACTCGCCCAGCCTGCCGCGGAGCTGGGAATCCGCCTTGTGCAAGGCATTGAGCACTTCCTCCTTGCCGGTCGCCTGCGCCTGAGCCGTTGCCAAAGTATCTCCCGTGGATGCATTCATCGCTTCCAGAGTGACAACATATTGGCTGCCGAAGTTCGCGATCGTCCCCGTCAGCATGGCTTTGATCCCGTCTCGCTGGCAAATCTCGCGCCCGGTCTCGGTGGTGATGCGATCGTCGGACGAGCGCCCCATGAACCGCAAGGTCTGGCGCACCTTCGGCTCAGAAAACACGTTCAGGTAAGGCGACTGCTCCAGGTCGACCGCCAGCGCTTTCTTCAGCGTCATATCCCACACCGGTTCGGCCGTTGTGTTGACGAAATCGGTCAGCAGGATCGTGTCTTTTTCCGTAAGCGCGCGCCCCCGTTTCATGTACAGGAAAGCCGCACCCGCGACCACCGCCGCCAGCAGAGCCAGCGCCGAAAGATATTTGCCCAACTTTCCGGAGGTGGTCGGCCGCAGCGGAGGTCGCAACGCCGCGGATGAGGAAGCGGCCAGGATGGCGCCGGATTCGCTGTCGCGCTTCAGCCGCTTCAGGTCGGCCCGAACCTCAGCCCCGCCCTGGTAGCGCAGCTCACGATTTTTCTCGAGCAGCTTTACGATGATTTCCTCCAGCTTCGTGGGCACATCCGGGTTCAGACGCACAGCAGACACGGGCGCGCGATTCAGGATCGCCTCAAACACCACCGCCGTCGTGTCGCCGCGAAAGGGAAGAGTTCCGGTGGCCATTTCGTACAGCACGGCTCCGAAGGAAAACAGATCGGTGCGGCTATCCAGTTCCTTGCCGCGAGCCTGCTCCGGCGACATATAAGCCACGGTGCCAACCGTGGAGCCCGGATTGGTAAGCACATCGTCATGGACGGTCGCTGCCGTGCCTCGGGTCGTGTCGCCCAGCGCAGTCTGGCCTTCCCACGCATGCTTCGCCAGGCCGAAGTCGAGGACCTTCGCCGCACCCCGTCGCGTGACGAAAATATTGCCCGGCTTGATGTCGCGGTGGACGATTCCCTTGGCATGCGCGGCGTCGAGCGCATCCGCGATCTGGATCGCGAGCTCCAGCAGCAGGTCCATCTCCATGGCATGGCCGCCGATCTTGCGCTTCAGGGTCTCTCCCTCCAGCAACTCCATGGCGATGAAGTACCGCCCCTCGGATTGCCCAATCTCATAGACCGTGCAGATGTTGGGATGGTTCAGCGCCGATGCAGCCCGCGCCTCGCGCTGAAAACGTTCCAGTGCGCCCGCGTCCTTTTCCAACTCCGGTGGCAGGAACTTCAGCGCCACGTGGCGCCCGAGATTCAGGTCCTCCGCTTCGTACACCACGCCCATCCCCCCGCTTCCCAGCTGGGATAAGACACGGTAGTGCGAGATGCTCTCGGTGATCATAGGTTCACAGCAATCGATCGGGCAGAGTTCGATGGTAGGCCGCCCCAGGAAACAAGTCAACGCGCCGAAAACGATTTGACCGTGACTGTTCTTGCGCTGATCTTTACGCTCTTTACGCCCCTTCCCTTGAGGCCGCATCCTGGAGCAAAATAGAAGCATCCGATAGGGGTGAGGTGTCCCATGAGTTATCGCCTTCCTGCCGTTCTGGCATTTGCCGTTGCCTGCCTTTCCAGCACGTTGGCCGCCCAGCAGATTCGTGGCGACTACATTGAAACCCGCAGCGCTGACGTTTACACCGGCCAGTGCTTCGCCAACGGAGAAGTCAATCTCGTCGGCAAAGAAGCGATCCTCGCCTGGCACGTACAAAACGGAAGCTGGAACGGCGTCCCGCTCGACGGTCTGACCATCGCCGCTGCGGTTCGCGCCCAAGCCACGCTCGGCGACCCCTATGCGAATCCCTATCCGGCACAATCAGTCTTGCTGGTGGACGATCAGGCAACTCCGCAACAGAGTGCCGCGCTGGTGAGCTTCGCGAAGCAGATGGGTGGAGAACTGCTCAAGAATGTGGACCAGACGATCGCGGCCCCCATGGAGATGATTGTCAACCATGAGCGGCATGGCGTGGCGCTGTTGCGCGCGGGTCAGTTCGCCACCGTCCAGACCCGGTCGCTGGGTGACAAGGACCATGCCTGCGGCAACGAAGTCACTTTCTATCCGCCCCTGACCCAGGTTTCGCACTCGATGCCCGCAGTCGCCCTGACCGATGCTTATCATGGTCCTGGTCTGGGCGAGTCGTGGGACACCCATGGCAAGCGCAGTGCGTTCGTCGGAACCTTTGCGCGCTAGCCGCGAGACGGATTCTAGCCATCCCCGTAAACGAGGTTTGAGCCTTGCGTACACGCTGGTGTGCAATTGCATGCCTGGCTTTCGGTGCTCTGAGTTCTTTGCCGAGCGTCGCCCAAGTGGGCAGAGTTGAGGCCCTGGGCGCGCTTGCGGATGCCGCGGTCCCCGAACCCGTCCGCCAGGCGCTGGCCGCGAAAGGCTACCGCATCCTTCTGGAAGGGAGCGCTATCGCGGCCGAACTCTGGTTGCGCAAAGACATGCCGGCGCAGCCGAAGAAGGAAACGGCGGACGTGATCTATGACCGAATCGTCGAATCCACCCTGGTCGGTGTTCTTCGCTTCCCGCAGGCTTCCTCCGACTTTCGCGGACAACCCGTGCCCGCAGGTTTCTACACCCTCCGCTATGCGCTCATCCCCAACGATGGGAATCACCTCGGCGTCGCGCCCAGCCGCGATTTCCTGTTGATGATTCCGGCGGGTTCCGATCCCGGTCCTGAAAAGGTACTCAAGTTCCAGGAGCTGGTTGCCCTCAGCCGTCAAGCATCTCGGACGAAGCACCCCGCTCCCCTGAGCATGCTCGAGCCCGAGGGAGCAACGGCTCCCGCCGTTTCAAAGGACGATCAGGATCACTACATCTTCTCGGCGGGAATCAAGCTGTCTTCCGGTGACGAGATGCCGTTCGCATTGGTGGTCAAAGGCACCGCGCAACAGTGACTACTCCCTCCGGGTTCTGGCCCCTGCTCTTCCCCCGCTCGGAAAGGGCGCCACGGCCGACCGGCTCTGTTCTTCCGAGCCCGAGTCCGCCTCCCCGGGGGTGGCATATGCTTACGGCGAGTGCATACTCCGTCGACCAGACATCGGCGTCCGCGCTGGCCGCTTCGAGCGCGCCGACTCGATGTCCCTTGTGGGATCAGCGAGCAAACCTCGCGTTTTTCACGTCGAACGGCCGCGTGGTAGTCTTGCGCTATTGCCCGTATGAAAAAAGCAGCTGCGAAAGGCAACGTCGCTCCGAAGAACGTGGACGAATACCTCGCAGGCGTCCCCGAACCCGCCCGCAGCACCTTGAAAAAAATTCGCGCGGTGATTCGGGCCGCGGTACCACCCGAAGCCACCGAGGCCATCAGCTATCGGATTCCCACATTCAAGTACCAAGGACCGCTGCTGGGGTTTGCCGCGTTTTCGAAGCATTGCAGTTTGTTCCCCATGAGTGCCTCTGTGATCGAAGCGTTCAAGAAAGAGCTCAAGGACTTCCACACATCTAAAGGTACCATCCGCTTCCCGGTGGACAAACCCCTCTCGGCCGCCCTGGTGAAAAAACTGGTGAAGGTGCGGATCGCGCAGAACGAACACAAGAAGCAGCGCTGATCGAACTGCCCTTCGAGGCCAGCGCATGACTCGAAGTCCGTTGGCTCGCCCCCGTGGCCCGCCCCTAAGTGACGCTCCTGTAATTTCCGCTGCGTCGAAAACAGCATCGAGAAAGTCGATCTCCTCGAAATCGATCGTCAGGCCCTGAGTGTGCCGGCCGCAACTTCATCGACAACCAGGTGCGGGTTGACGCCTGGAAGCCAGCCAGATGGGTTCGCGTATTAGAGCTGGGGTTCGAGCTTGTCGATCGATATCTCCGACGTTGCACTCGCAATCGCCGCTTCCATCCCATAAATGATTTTGGAAGGCCAGGACGTCAAGCCTGCCGCTGCGCGAAGGCGAATGCCACCGCTGGCCCGCACGTGAGTGCGGGCTAAGGCGCCCTCGCCACCAGCGAAGTCCCCTTCAAGGAACGACACTCCTCGCCCGCCGGGACCGCAATCACAGCCCAACGCACTGGATCAATCCCCCGCGAAGTAAGCTGCGCGTTGACATAACATCCTTCTGCCCGTCTCTGTTGCTGTTAGCTAAGTTCACGGAAATAAACAGCTAACTGTGCTCACCCTTCCTCACTCACCCCGTCTAAGCCAGCAGATTCCGGCCAGGATGTGGGTTCTCGGGTCGGAGCGATCAGCGAATCCCTGAAACGCAGAAACTCGACCAAGTCGAATCAGGGGGGATTCACGGAACTGACCGGCTGGGTGAAGCGTATCGAACGGCAGGGGCGGTGCGTGCATCCCACCTCGGGGATCTCCGAGGTGGCGGGTCTAAACACCAGAGGGTGGATGTCATGGAGATGGGGCGCAGTGAGATCAGCAACCATGGGAACAAGGTCATGCCGGGCAGCAACGATCCACACGTTTTGGAAGTTGTCCGTCAGGCGCACGAAGAACTGCGGCAGTTGATGCGCCAGCGAGCCGATGTCATGAAGCGCATCGGCACGGTAAAGCAGACCATCGTCGGCCTTGCCAACCTTTTCGGGGACGAAGTCCTAAACGAGGAACTGCTCGAACTGGTTGACCGTAAGACCAACGGGCGCCAGCCCGGCTTCACCAAGGCGTGCCGCATGGTGTTGATGGAGGCGGACCGCCCACTGGGCGCGCGCGAAGTTTGTGAACTGATCCAGCAGAAGATTCCGCCCATTCTCTCGCGTCACAAAGATCCCTTGGCTTCGGTGACCACTGTGCTGAACCGCCTGGTGGAATACGGCGAGGCCCGCACCATCATCAAGGAAAACGGCCGCCGCGCCTGGCAGTGGGTCTCCGATCCCGCCCACGACGCGCCCGGCGGACGCCACGGAATTCCGCGGGCGTAGCGTCGCTGCCGATCACGGCACGCGGTCGCTCGATCAGGTGCGCCCGGAGGGTTTGATACTCTGGCCGCATGGCTCGTGCCGCCTCCAATCATCTCCGTTCTCCCCATGGCCGGTGGCTAGCTGTGATCCCGGTGAGCCTCGGACTCGCCATCGCCTCGCTCGTGCTGTTCGCCTGGCTGGCCCAGGAGATGCTTCAGAGCCGGATCCAGCAATTTGATACCGGGATCCGCTCGCAGATTCACCAGCACGCCTCGACGGCCCTAACCACGGTCATGGGGATCGTCACCAGCCTGGGCGGCTGGCCCGTCATCCTGTCTGGAGTGGTCGCCCTGCTCTTCCTTTTCTGGTATCGCGGCGCACGCGACTACATTCGTCTTCTGCTGGTAACGATGATCGGCGCCGGCATACTGGACGGAGTGTTGAAACTTGCCTTCCATCGTCTTCGCCCGGATCCATTTTTCGTGGCCAAACCGAACACCTACTCATTCCCCAGCGGTCACGCGCTGATTTCGCTTTGCTTCTACGGACTGCTCGCAGGAATGTTGTCCTTGCGGCTCGAGACGACCCGGCAGCGCGCGGCGGTCTGGGCGGCCGCCGTGCTTCTGATCGGCTTGATTGGTTTCTCGCGCATTTATCTCGGAGCGCATTGGCCGAGCGACGTACTCGCGGGCTACGCCGCGGCCATCCTGTGGATGGGCGCGGTTCGCCAGTTGGCGAAAGAGCTGGAAAAACGTCACATCCGGAAACTTACCTCATGAACCCTCCCCGGCAGGAAGCGCAGGCGTTTGTCAGGTTTGTGTAGTAACCCGAGGGGACCGCAGCCTGACACAGTGGACCGAAAAAGGGGCTCGCAAACCAGCCCGGTAGCCCCGCAAGAATGAAGCCCACGGCGTAAGCCGTGGGTAAGATGTGGGAGCCGAATCGGCTGCGAAGCGGCGAAAGAAAAGAACAGCAACCACCGAGACTAGGCCGACCTTCCATTCAGCCCATCTCCGAAAACTACGCCGGCGGCAACAACATCCCCTTTTCCAGATGCCGCGACACGTGCGCATACGACGCCGCATGGGGGTCGTGCGTGACCATAACGATCGTCTTCTTGAAATCCTCGTTCAGCCGTTTCAATATCTCCAGAATTTCAGTCGCCGAATGACTGTCGAGGTCGCCGGTAGGCTCGTCCGCCAGTAGCAAGGTAGGATCGCTCACGATCGCGCGTGCAATCGCCACGCGCTGTTCCTGACCGCCCGAAAGCTGCTTCGGAAGATGATGCACTCGTTCTTCCAGCCCCACCAATTTCAGAGCCGTCATCACGTGGTCCCGTCTCTGCGCGGTCGACAGCTTGGTCAACAGCAATGGCAGTTCCACGTTTTCAAACGCGGTCAGCACGGGGATCAGGTTAAACGTCTGGAACACATACCCGACGTGCTCGTTCCGCCAGCGCGCCGACTGGGCATCATTGAACCCGAAGATATTCTGGTTCATGACCAGCAACTCACCGGAGGTCGGCCGGTCGATCGCGGCGATCATGTTCAGCAGTGTGGTCTTACCCGACCCCGAGGGTCCCATCAGCGCGAGGAACTCCCCCTTGGCGATGTCAATGGATACGTCGTCCAGGGCTTTTACCTCGAACGCGTCCCGCCTGAAAATCTTGCTGACGTTTCGCGCTTGCACCACCTTGGTGCCCACCGCTGTGTTGGCCTGTGTCATCGTGCTCATGAGGACTGTCCTTTGATTTTGATGGATTGACCGTCTTTCAGATTCTCGGGAGCGTTCGTAATCACGTTCTCCCCGTTGATGGGTCCGTCAATCAGGTATCCATTGCTTCTCTGTTCCAGAATGCGAACTTGCTTCATCACGGCCTTGTTGTCGCGGATGATAAACACCACTTTTTTGCCGTCTCGGTCGCGCACTGCACTGCTCGGAACCACCGCTCCCGACGGCTCCTGGCTCGCGCTCTTCTCGTCGTCCGCCAGAAACTTTACGGTGGCGTTCATGTCGGGCCGCAAATGCTCATCGGGTTTGTCGATCCGAACTTTTACCTGGACGGTTGCCTTCTGGCGGTTTGCCTCCGGCGACATCTCCGCAATCGCGCCCTCCCACTTGAGATTGGGGAATGCATCCACGGTGACGATACCCTTCTGCCGCGCCTTCAGGCGGGAGAAATCGTTCTGGGCGATGTCCAGCTCGACCTGCAAATCGTTCAAGTCAGCCAGCGCGACCACCGATCCCTGGGGCCCGCCTTCAGCCCCGCTGGCAAACTGCGCGGTGATCAATTCACCCTTTTCCACCTTGCGCTCGAGAATGGTTCCGCTGACGGGAGCGCGCACCAGCGTTGCATCCAACTGGGACTTGGCAAACGCCGCCATTCCTTCGGACTGCATCAACGCGCCTTTTGCGCGCGCAATCTCCTCCGCCCGCGGCCCCAGCTTCGACAGCGTGAAGGTCTGCTGCACGGAGTTCACGCGCTGCTGGTCCGCCTCGTATTTCGCCGCGGCATCGTCCAGCGCTTGCTTCGAGACCACGCCCTGGCCGAACAGGTCCCGCGTGCGGTCGAGCGTGATCTTGTCGTTCGCCGCGGTCGCGCGCGCTTCATCCAGGTTGTGCTGCGCCTGCTGGACCTCTTCGGGCCGCGAGCCGTTTTGCAATTCCTGCAGATACGCCCGCGCGTTCGCGACCGTGCCCTGAGCCTGCTGGTACTGCGCGCGAAACTCATCGTCCTCGAGTCGAACCAGGATCTGGTCTTCCTTGACCTTGTCGCCCTTCTCGACCCCGATCCACCTCACGCGCCCCGTCACCTTGGAGTTCACGTTGATCTTGTGGTGCGCAACGATGTAGCCGCCGGCCGAGAGCACCACACCGCCCACATCGCCGCCGCCTTCGGTCGCGGCTCGCACCACTTCCACCTCGGCAGGCGCGGGCGCGAACACCCGATACGCCATGGCGGCGATGCCCAGCAATACCACCACGGCAATTCCGCCCACGATGTAGCGGCGCGCCCACGCAGGCGGCTCGCCCTCAGAATCATTGCGATGAGAGCGGTCGATGCGCAGGCTCTGCAGATCTCCGTGTTTAGTGTCGATAGCCATTTTTCGTTACAGAACTTGCATCCTCGAGCGATCGGAAAGCACCGCCTCCATCTCAAGCCCTGACATTCCATACGTTCGGAACGTCCCCCAGGTTCGAACCTATCCGCGTAGGGCCGTCAGAATATTCTGCCGGGCCGCGTGCCAGGCCGGCGCAAATCCGCCGATCAACCCCATTCCCAGGCCAAAGATGATGGCTCGCACCACCACCTGTGGGGTCATTCGCAAGCTGAACACGACCTCGCTGAACGTCACCGCGTTCGAGGTTCCAGTGGTCATCCCGTTGAACGGCAGCATCAGCACGATGCCCACCAGCGCGCCCAGAAACGACAGCAATAAGGACTCAAACACAAACGACGTCAGAATACTCGGCCGGCTGAATCCAATCACACGAAGCGTCGCGATTTCGCGGCTCCGGTAGGCAACCGCCGCGTACATGGTATTCATCGCGGCGAAACTCGAACCGATCGCCATGATGATCGCGACCAGGTACCCCACGAAGCGGATTGGCCCACCGGAACTGGTTTGCTTCGCGTAATAGTCAGTCTCCAGCAGGCCATCGAGCTTCAGCCGCTGGTCATCGCTCACCAAATTCTTCAGGGCATTGGCAGCGCCGGGATCAGTGGCGCGAAGATAGGCGGAAGCGAAGCCGCCCTGGCGATCGAAGTCCGACGACATCTGATTCACGTCGCCCCAGACCTCCGATTCGTAAGCGCTGCCCCCCGCGTCAAAAATCCCCACGACCTTCCATGGACCTTTGCCGAACTGCATGGTGTCGCCCACGTTCGAATTCCCGAAGCGTTTGTGAATCGATTGGCTCACCACTACTTCCCGCTGCCCCGGCGTGAACCACCGTCCCTCTGCCAGCTTCACTTTCGGCCGTAACTCGAGGCCGTCCGGCATCATGCCGCGCACGGTGACATTCACTTCCCCCGTCCCATCCTTGCGGGGAAGAACGATCACCACCACCCACTCGCCCGACGCCATGGGTTCACCGTGGCTGTCTTTCGCGATTCCGGGAAGATTCCTGAGGGTCGGGAAATACGCGGCGTCGAACCCGCCCGACAACTCGGCGGTCGACCCCTTGCGCAGCACCAGCACATTCTGCGGATCCCCGCTAATCACGAACGCCCGGTCCAGGCCCGCCAACAGCGCCATCAAAAAGATTGCGGTGGTCACCGTAAGCGCAATGCCAAGCGCGGTCATGATGGTCAGACCCTTGCGCAGCTTCAGGTTGCGGATGTTGTAGCTGATCGGTATCGCCATATCCAAAGTCTCCGCTATCCGATGTGGCGCAGGCCGTCCACGATATCCACTCGTGAAGCGTTGTAGGAGGGCACCAGCGCGCTCAGAAAACCCACCATCGCCGCCACCAGCAAAGCCGCCAGCATGGTCGCGGGCGTGACTTTGATGCCGACGAAGAAGCCCGCCTGCGGCGAATGCGAGAACATCGTCATCAGTCCAATCCCGGCGAGCACGCCCGCCAGTCCGCCGATCACCGCTACCGTAACCGCCTCTCCCACGAACAAACCAAGCACCGTCTTGCGCGTGAAACCCAGCGCCTTCAGCACCGCCACCTCGCGAGTCCGCTCGCGAATCGACATCGCCATGGTATTAGCCGACACCAGCAGCGTCGCGAACACCACCGCCCCGCAGATGCTGAGAATGAACGCCTTCACATTGCCCAGCATGGCCACAAAATCCAGCCCGAACGCCTTCTCGCTCTCCGTCTTGGTCTGCTGCGGCGCATTGTGGAACATGTCATCCACCGCCGCCGCGATCTTGGGAACGTCGGCCGGCGAATCCGCCAGGATGCCGAACGTGCCCGTCTGGTCCTTCATGACCGGCACGCTCTCCTCAAGATACTTCCGGTCAAAGTACACCGACTGGGTTGGTTGCGGAGCGGTGTAGATTCCCCGAATGTTGAGTTCCAGGTTGGCTCCCCAGATGGTGCCCATCAGCACAATGCGGTCTCCGATCTTCCAGCCGAACTTTTTCACCAGCTGGCTGTCCACCACCGCCCCGGTGCGATCGTGCTGCCAGGCGCCCAACTGGTCCGCGGGAATCTTGAAATCGGTGTAGACCTTGAAAAACTCTTCCGGATCGGTTCCGAACTGGGCGAAGAAGTGCTCCGGTTTGTCGTCCAGATATCTCCCGCCGAACCACTGCGTTGGTACCACCGCAACTACACCCGGCACGGTGCGAATCTTCTCCCGGTAGTAGCTCGGCATCGAGAACGTCAGCGACACGCGGTGGCGGGTGATCAGCCTCTGGGTGGACTGTTCGCTGCCCTCGTCCAGGTAAAACGCGCGCCAGACCGTCATCATGAACGTCAGCAGCATCAGCGAGAACGCGATGCTCAGCATGGTCAGCGCGCTGCGCCGCTTGTTACGGAACGCGCTTTTAGTGACAAAGGTAGTCAGGGTCATAAGGAACTCCGGGAAATCCAGGTATTGCGCCCCGAGCCGGGCTGGCACGCCGTCTTGCAGTGACCCAATGGCCGCACCAATAAGGTTGCTCACTAGCATAGACGATAGGGAGAGATGCGACAACCGCCCTCCCCTGTCGAAATGCTGATCGATTAGACGAGATGGGCGGAATTCCGATATCGCCGCTCGATCATGATTCATCATGCCGTCGCCGTTCCCGGTCGGCCAGTGCCCAATGTCACAAAAGCTGGATGACAAATGTCACCTCAGGCTGTCGGAAAAGTCCGGTTTTGTAGCAGCTCAGCGTTTTGGTCTTAGCCCGATCCGCGTGGTCGCAAAGCGACAACCGCCGCTCAAACCGCACGTTGGTTCGAGCTTAGCCGGACCTCTCGCACTCCGAGGCCCCCTCAAGGGAGGGCACCCAGTCCGGAGGACGAAGGGACAGCGACGAGGTACGCTCTTTTGCTTTTTCCCGCCGCCTATAGAAAAATGCAGCCGGCAATCAACGGGCTTCGTGGGAGCACCACCGCATCCCCGCCTAGGAGTTCATGACACGCATTCGCAGCCTGAAACCCAACGTCACCCGTGACGAGGCCATCCTCCAGTTTTCTCCGCGCGGCCCGGCCGCGCCCTTCCGCAATGTTGCTTTCGGACGCCTGCGCTCCGTCGCCGAACTCTACATCCCGTTCCGTCTGTTCCGGGTACAGATCGTCAATCGCGGGGTGAGCGAGGAACGCCTGGTCGCCCTCGATGCGGTGAGCGGCACGCTCGACCTCTATCAGTTCGAGCATCCTCCGGCGGAAGCCGAAACCGTCCCCATCGAGACCCGCAATTGTCCACTCGCCGAACTTCCCGACGACGCCGCCATCGAACTGGTGGTGGCCAAACTCCGCCGCATCCTCTACAGCCGGGGATTCTTCCGCATGCGAAATTTGCAGATCACGGCAGTGCCGCTCGAAGGTGAGATCCATATTCCGTACTGGCTGGGTTTTCGCGGCTCCGAGAACCGCGCCCGCGTGACCGTGATCGATGCCGTGCGCCGCCGCTTCGAAGGGGCGAAGGTGCGAAAATTGGTGGAAACTTGGCTCGCAACGAAGAGTTGAGAGACTGGCGGGCCGCTCTAGATGGTGAATCGTCTGTGATCACCTTGAATCGCCCTCCCTGGGCTTTCTTCCGACCGGCGCGAAGCATCCGGATGGCGCCGAAGACCACGAGCGGGTAGAGCGTCAGATTGTCAAAAGCGGCAAATGGTAACAATCAATGCGCCACTTGCCCCGTAGCCGCCTGTCGCTAGCACCGCAAAACAGGACCCCGCTTAGCGCACCCGGGCACCTGGGTAGCTGACCACTCTGCTCATTCTCTGGAGGGGCGAAGAAACATTGGCGTTCAGCGATGGAACGAGCGCGCGAATCCGGTTCTGCTCGACGCCAAACCCTTCTGGATAATCTTCGGAACATCCAGAAGGCTAGAGCCGTGATCCTTCGCGACACTTTCCTCGACCGGGCAAGGTTGGGCGAACTGCTTGCCCACCAGAAGCTATCCCGCGCCCGGCCTCCAAGTCAGTCCTCACACCCAGCGGCCTGCTGCAAGATCCAACCCGGGCATCATGACTGGGGCAACCTCAATTTCACCACAATCCCGAACCCCGTTTTTGTGGGCTGAGCTCCAGTCCTCCGCTGCTTCCCCTCTGTTTTCGAGTACTTTCGTAACTCGAACCCCCTTACGACCCGCGCTATTCTTGAGGCTGCCTAATCCCCCCAGGCTCCGCGACCGTGCTTCTCGAAAACAAGCACGCGCAAGGGGTTCGCCCGTACAAGGCCAGGGAGAAATGTCTAATAGAATCGGTCACTTCGAAATCCTCAGCGAACTCGCGAAGTCCGAGTCCGGTTGCGTCTACAAGACCAGCGATCCCCAGACCGGGCAAACGGTTGCCCTCAAGACGATACGTCTGGACGCTTTCGGCGAACATGCCGAAGAAGTTGTCCGGCGCATTCTGAAGGAAGCGGAAAGCACGAAGGAACTGGACAGCCCTAACCTTACCCTGGTCTATGGCGCCGGCGAGATTGACGGCCAGTTCTGCGCCACCATGGATTACATCCAGGGCAACAGCATCGCCACCATGCTGGCCCGCAAGGAAGGCTTTTCCATTTGGGACCTGCTCGACATCAGCCGTCAGGTCTGCCAGGGTCTCGATCACGCGCATCAGCACAACGTGTTCCACTTCAGCCTCGAGCCGGCCAAGATCATGGTGACCTGGGACGGCACCGTAAAGATTCTCAGCTTCGGCATTTCGAGCACCGGCTTTGTGGCCGCGGGCGCGACCGGAACTCCGCCCTCGGTTCTCTACTACATGTCGCCCGAGCAGGTTCGTGGCGTGCCGATGGATGCGCGCTCCAATCTTTTCACCTGGGGCGCCATGCTGTACGAAATGGTCACCGACCAGAAAGCCTTTGACGGCGCGGATGCGGACCTCGTGCGCCAGAAGATCCTGGAAGAGATGCCAACCCCTCCAACCAAGCTCAACCCCAAGATCAACGCGACCGCCAGTGACGTCATCATGAAAGCCCTCGCCAAGGATCCCGCGCAGCGCTACCAAAGCGGGCGCGAGATGGCCAACGATCTCGAGAAGTGCCGTGAGAGCTCGGGCAAGACGGCGAAGAAAGGGGCCGAAGCACCCAAGGGTCTCTCGGTCTCGGATAAGGCAAAAGCCGCCGCCACCAAGTTTGCTGCGCCGCCGGCAGCCCCGATGGTCACACCTGCCCCGCCCGCTCCGAAGTCCGAGCCCCGGCCGGCCGAAAACAGATTTTCCGAATCCGCTCCCTCCTTGTCGAGTGAACTGGACACGTCCTGGACCATGCCCAGCGCTTCGCACGCGAAACCAGTGGAGGAAAACATCGCACAGCGCAGCATTCCGGATGAGCCCGCAAAAAAAGCGGCGGCCGCTGCAGGCTGGGCTTCCGCAGGAACTGTTGCATCCATGCCCGGGACGCCGCGCCGGGACCCGAACGAACGGTTTGTGACGTCGGGGGTGAAAGCGTCGGTCGAGGTCCTGGAGAACCAGAACGCCAGCACGTCGTCGGCGGTTCTGGTTGAGCCCGCCACAGAAAAGCCCAAAATTGCCGTGGACCCGTTGATGGCGGAGGGTGCCGGCGCGCGCAGCAAAGGCGTCAGCTTCTCCGAACTGGACGAATTGCCCCCGCTGAAGGAAATCTACGTCGCTCCGCCCCCGAAGGTTGAAATACCTGCGGAGGAAGAGCCGCTGCCCTCGATCATCCTGCGCGGCGGCGAGCCCGAGAAACCGAAGGTCCAGCCCCGCGAAGTGGCCGAAAAGGCCATCAAGGAAATCAAGACCGTCCCGCCAAAGCTGCTGCTCTATTCGATCTCGGCGGCGGTCGTGCTCATTCTGGTCATCGGCATCGCAGTGTTCTGGCATTCGCACTCGCAGAATACCGACGAGGACGGTCAGGTGCCCGTGCCGGCCGCGTCCACCACCGAGCAGACCGAGCCCGCTCCGGCGGATCAAGGGCAGCCGCAAGCTTCCGCTCCTGCGTCTGCCCCTCAGGCGGAAACTCCGGAAGCGCCAGCTGAGCAACGGCCTACGAGAACAGCTGCGGCAGCAGCCGCAACCAAAGCACGGAATCAGAAGAACAGGAAGGCAGTGGCGCCGGCGGCTCCGATCCCGGGTCAGCTGGTCGTGGATTCAAGTCCGGAAGGGGCGCAGGTCCAGATCGATGGCCGCGGAGAGCCCGGCTGGCTCACCCCGTACACGGTGACCGCGATCGCCCCGGGTCAGCACACCATCGTCGTGAGCAAGGCTGGCTACGGGCAGGAGACGCGCGTCGCCGACGTGACCTCGGCGAACCGGGTTTCTCTGGTCGTTCACCTCGCTGCGCTGGCGGCAACCATGGCCGTGTCGAGCGAACCCTTGGGCGCTTCCGTCTTCGTCGATGGCAGAGATACTTTGCGCATGACTCCGTTTCAGATCACGCTGGAAAAGGGGACTCACACCATCCTGGTGCGTAAGCCGGGCTATCTCGATGAGTCCACCTCCGCCGCGGCCCAGCCGGGACAGACGTTGCGCTTCGCTCCCACGCTGCGGCCTCTGGGCAACGTCGACGACATCAAGACGGTCGGCAAGTTCAAGAAACTGTTTGGCGGCAGCGGAGCCCAGGCTGGGATGAGCAAGGTGAGCGTCAAGACCACGCCCAAGGGAGCGCAGATCGCCGTCAACCGGCGGATGCTCGACAAGAGCGCGCCGGTGGAATTCCTGCTCAACCCCGGTAACTACATCGTGGACATCACGCTGACCGGCTACAAGCCGGTGCAGAAAGTGATCACCGTAGATCAGAGCGGAACCGTCGCCATTGACGAAAGCCTGCAGCCGGAACGGTAAGGCGGTCGTTGATCCTTGGTCGCGGGTCGTTGGCAAGAGCGCGATACCGGCCCTGATTAGCGAATGATTTTGGATTGCCGCCGCTGACGGCTGCCAGGAGTCGCTTACCTCGCGACCCTCATCGCAGCGGACGAACTCTTGGGGAACGGCATCCTTTCCCGGGATCTCTGCGAGGTTCACCGTCAGCCGACTGGTCCTTCCCAAAATGGAATAGCCTGTAGATCACACCATCGCATACCAGGTGTCTGAGCACGTTGGTGGCCGGCAACAGGGGGAAGACCATGGCCGCCCCTCCGCAATGCGCCATATTGCTTCCAGACGGAATTAGCACGTATTCCAGCTGAGATTGCTAGTCAGAGTTTCATCTGCCTGACCGGCCCGGGCGACCTTTCAATCACTGAGCTCCAGGTGAATCAAAAGGGACAGGCGCATCCGGGTTCGGCAGGCCGACAGGCCGACGCGCCTGTTGACCAAGGCAACCGGCCGCGGGACCGGAGTGTGGGTCGCGACTCGCGCACGAGTGGAGCGCACGATTCCAGACCAGCTGCCAAGCAGCGCAAGAATGAAGCCCACCGGGTAACCCCGTGGGAAATGCGATGTTGCCGGCCGAGCCCCGACGGGACGAAACAACAGCTGCGACCCAGAAATCAGGATCTTGAGCCGTGCTGTGCTTCTAAATGAACGAGCTCACAGTGCGTCGCGCTGAAGACGAAGGGAGGTCGTGAAGAGAGCACTCATCATCGTCGCCGTGGCAGCTCGGATACTCCCTGCTGGAGGCAGGTTGCTCTTGAGCTCGATGCTGCCGAACTATCGGCATCCCAGTGCCTAGCAAGCGGTTGTATTCTGGGGACAACTCCTGCTGCTCGCCGGCTTCGGCGCAATTCTCTCCCGAATCATGGATGGTCCTCACGGCTGGGGCCGGAGCGCGCTTACCGTCCGTGCGGTTGCGAAAACAGTCAGGTCGCGGCCTTTTTACAGAATGCTGGACGGCATTGCTCTGGCAGACTAACGAGTGCGCTGTTTCCCCCACGCAAAACTGCGCGAGCAACCTCTCCTCGCGCAGCGCCCAGAGGTCTTGGTAATGATTTAGTTCGGCAGCCGGAAGTTCACCAGGATCTGGGTCTGAATCTCGACCGGCTCGCCGTTTAGATAATAGGGCTTGTACTTCCAATGCTTGACCGCTTCCTGTGCGGCGCGCCCCAGAATACCCGCTCCGCTTACCACCTTCAGATTCGTGATGTCTCCCGCCTTGTTGATGGTGGCTTGCAGTTGCACCGGACCCTGGATGCGCATCTGCATCGCCTGTACGGGATACCGGGGCTGGACCTGCTTGAGCACCAGTCCTTCCATCACGCCCTGGGAAACCTTCATGACCTGCGGCGCCGGTTTGGGTATATTCACCGGTGCACTACTGATGTTGGCCAGGGCCTTGGTGTCGGCCGCGCCGGCCAACTCGACTGCGCTGGGCGCTTGCGCCGCTTCCTGTTCCTGCCGAGGCGTGGACGGCGCCAGGTGGCGAGTGTCATTCCTCACGACGATGCGCTGCGTAACTTCCGGTTCGGGCTCCGCCGCAACCTCGGATTCTTCCGGCGCAAGCTTCGCTGCTCCCGGCTTCGCAGTCGTCGCATGTGCACTGGCGGGGTCGCCCCCACTCGTGATTTCAGAGACGGCTGGTTGCGTTGCAGGAGCGGTTCCCTGCGTTTTCGCGCCACCCGAGGCTGGAGCAGTGACGCCCGGCGCTGCCTGCGTGCTCTGGGCTTGCGGAGGAGTCTTCCCGCTCATGTTCTTCCAGCTGAGGTAGCCGGCCGAGGAGGCCAGCAGTACCACGGCCGCGACAATCACCAGCGCCTTTGTCTTGGCGCTCCCCTCGACTTCGTCCGGGTCGTAGGCGCCCGGGAAGAACGTCGGCGGTGCAACATCCTGATTTTCGGAACGCCAGGCCACCAGCTTCTCGAAAGGCTTCGGCTCCCTGACTTCAATCGTCGATGGTTCGCTCGCAGCGGGAGCAACTGCGGCGGGTGGCACAACCATTTGAATTTTCTCTTTCGCGGGCGCGAGTGCACTGGCCGAACCCATGCCGTCTGAAATCGCGGAGTGGAGACCCGACGGCCGGTGTGGAGCTGTGCCAGCAAGCTCTGCCTGGCCTGCTTCTTCAGCCGCCCGTTGCAGTGCCGACGCCATCGGTTCGGCCATCTTGGGTGCGGGCTGCCAGGGAAATTTTGAAGTGCCTGCAGTTGGAGGCGGCGCCGGCGTCGGAGGATTCACGGGCGCGGGTGCGGCCTCGATGTCCAGCACGGCGTCATCCGGTTCAAAAATGGCCTCTAAATCCGGCTCTTCCCTCTCCACCACATGCGAGGAAGCGTTGGCGGACGGCATCGGAGGCGTCGCTCGCGTTCCCTGCGCCGGCGGTCCGGCAAGATTCGGCTTCGGCGATCCTGCCGCAAACGACGGCGTGCCGGGAGCGCTCCATGCCGACGAGCGAGCCGACGGAGTGGGCGTTGGTGCGGGTGCGGCCGGTGTAACGGGTGGAGCGGAAGGCCCTGTGGACGCGGTCGTCGCCCCTTCGGCTCCCTTGCGCAACAAACCACGCGCCACACGCAGCGTGCCCTTGGCCTGTTCCACGTTGATGGGTTTGGTCAGGACGAGATTGGCGCCGATCCGAAATGCTTTCGCGACACCGGCTTGCCCCTCGACGACTGCAACCGCCAGCGACGACTGGTTCGCGCTCGAATTGCGTGCGCTTTTGAACAGCAGCGTCGCATTCTGCTCGTTGTCACCATCGACGACAACTGCGTCGAAGTGTTGCGCCATCAGCTTCTTCACTGCCGCGAAAGGTTCGGTGCACGGCTCGACTGTGAAATCCAGATCGCTCAGGACGCGCGTCACTGTGCGCGCTGTCTTCTCGTCGGGACAGAAGAGTAGTGCCTGGTAACCCATAGGGTAATCGTAGGTACACTCGCCAGAGCCAGCAAGTTACGGCAGTAATGGAATTTATGCTCGCGAAAGAGCGAGCCTGAGATGCACGAACGAGCGCCCTCTTCGCCGAGAGAGGGGTTTATGGAAGCTTGAAGTCCACCGTCACGCGGGTCTGAAAGTCAGCCGGCTCGCCGTTGTGCGCGTAGGGCTTGTAGCGCCACTGCTTCACGGCTTCCGCAGCCGCCTGCGCCAACAGCGGATCACCGGAGACCAGTTGCAAGGAATCCACCTTGCCCTGTTTGTTGACGACCGCCTGCAACACGACCGTCCCATGCAGCTTCTTCAAGCGCGCCTGCTTGGGATAAAGGGGACGCACGCGATGAACGACCTGGTCGTCGGCATAGTCTTCGGGCACTTCCACCAGATCGCTGACGGTGGCCTTCGCGATATTGGCTGGCGGTAAGCTGGCGGCGGCGGCCACCAGTGCCGGACTCGCGGCCGCATGGCTCGGAGTCGTATCCTGCTTGGCGGTCTGCACCGATGCGCCCTTCTGGGGGCCGGTGAGAGCGGCTGGGTTCGTGACCTGGGGCGGACCCGCCATCGGAGCAGGCGTCAGGTTGAGACTTGTTGACGCCGCGCCGAGCGGATTCGGCGTTGCAGTGGGCGCTGCGCTGCCGTCTGTCGTGGGAGCTCCGGGAATTTGCGACGTTTGCGGAAGGGCCTGCACGGGCGGCATTGACGCCGGCTGTGGCTGCGCGGAAGCCGGAGCCTGCGTGTGTCCGCGGAGCGCCGCGATCCAGGCATTCATGTTCCGGTGCTCCCAGACCAGGAAGTCGCGGAAGTTGGGCTGGCTCGCCCATGCTGCGTAGCCGCCGCCGGCCATCAGCAGCACCAGCACGACGGCCGCGATCAACGCGCCTTTCCCGCCGCTGCGCTTCCCTTCCTTATGGCCCGCAAAAGGCCGTCTCTCCAGACCCCCGAAAGAAGGCACACCATTATCCCGGAGAGGATCGAGCGCGTCGCTATCCTCCGCCAGCGGATCTTCGATCCTCAGCGTTGGAGTGCTCTTTTCCTCAATCCCAGCGGCATCTGTCTTGGCTGGAATGATGTTGGATTCTGTTTCCTGCTCGGCTGACGCCGGGCCCGTGAAAACCGAATCGAATTTGCTTGTTCCGGCGGGAGCCGTGCCCGCTGCCGCTGCGGCCGCTTTCGCGAAAGCGGGAGGCCCGACCGTCGGCGTCGGCCGCTCATCGGCGAAGTTCGTAAGCGCGGGCGTGTGTTCTTCCGCACGCGAAGCCGGAGCACTGGTTAGACGCGGTCTAAGCGCCGGATCCTCACTGGCGGGAGCCGCAGAAACTGCCGGCTGGGGCGTGCCTTCCGGAGCCTTTGGGATCGGAACAGTTGGCGCTGGCGCGGGCGGTGCAGAAGCAATTGCTGTGGGCGCAACCGGAGTTTTCGCAACTTGTACCGGGACAATGGGAACCGGCGTCGCCGCAGTCAAAGCCCCCGGAAGCGGCGCTGGCGGTGGCGGCAGCGCCGCGGCTGCAACTCGGACCGGCGGAATCGCCGGGACCAGTGGCGCCGGGGCCGGCGCCTTCGCTTCCTGCGTTTCTCTGCGCGTCATTCCAATACCGGTGCGCAGCGTATTTCTCGCCTGCTCCAGCGACACAGGCTTGGTCAGCACCAGGCTGGCTCCCAATCGGAAAGCATTGGGAACGCCAGCCTTACCTTCGACAATGGCAATGGCGATCGAGGACTTATTCAGATTCGAGGCGCGAGCACTGTTGAAGACCTGGGTAGCGTTCTGCGCGTTGTCGCAGTCTACGATGAGCAGGTCGAAACGCTGGACGGCCAGTCGCTTCAGCGCGAACGGAGGCTCGCTCGAGTGTTCAAAGCAGATTTCCAATTCGTCCAGGATCTGAGTGACGGCATGAACTGCCTTCTCGTCACCACATAGCAGAAATGCACGCGTGGCCATAGATTGATGCTACGAAGGGTGGTCACCGGGGAGCAAGTTACTGAGGTAAGGGGCCGGGGTCATCGAGTGAGGGCGGGCGGAAAGGCAAAAGGGCTCGGATCGAGGGTTTCTTGGAGTTGCGGGGTTGCCGCGGAGGCGTCGAAGCCTCCGGATTTCATTGCCGCCATCGATTTCCCCGCTCCAGTGAGCGACCAAAACCCATAGCGCCCGAGCGGGCCGTGGCTCGGGCGCAATCGCCCAGAAGTCATGAATGGCCGCTTCTTTGCCAACTCGAAAACTGTCACCAGCGTTAGTATCCGAGTCCTCCCGCGTACAATGCGCGCATGCGCGTCCCCCTATGGCTCAAGATCGGATGGACCCTCTGGGTGGTTTGCTGGGCGCCGGTCTATTGGACGCGGTACGGAGCGCAGAACCTCCTGTTCTTTTGCGATCTTGGGAATTTCCTCCTGGCTATCGCACTTTGGTGCGAGAGCTCTTTGATTGTTTCCTGGCAGGCCAGCGGTCTGCTTTTGTTTCAGACGCTATACACGGTCGATCTGGCCGGTGCGCTGGTGACGGGACGTCACGTGATCGGCGGCACCGAGTACATGTTCGATCCCGCGCTGCCTCCGTTCGTTCGTCTCCTGGGTCTGTTTCACTTGGTTACGCCGCTGCTGCTGCTCTGGGCCATCTGGCGACTTGGGTATGACAAGCGGGGTTGGAAGGTGCAGACCCTGGCTTGCTGGATCCTGGTTCCGATCAATTATTTCTGGCGTCCGGAACACGACGTGAACTGGGCGCGCGGGCCGTTTTTCCGGGAACAGCACGTGATGCCGGGGCTGTTGTATCTGGTCGGTTATCTTGTTGTGGTGCCGTTGGTGGTTTATTACCCGACGCATCTCGTTCTGGAGTGGTGGGCGAGGGGATGTGGAATCAAGCTGATTCCGCCTCGAAGCAGCCCCTAAAGGCGTTATGGATTGCGGCAGTTGCGGCACGCCTCAAGGCGTGCCCTGACACAAGGCGACCGTTTTTGCCGCAGCCTCTGAAGCGATGCCCTTAGACAAAAGCCGAATTTTCCCGCAGCTTGTGAAACCCTTTCAAAGCCCTCGACTCTTCGCGTGACCTTCTGACTTCAAGACATCCAGTTACGGCTTCGTCCCGACCTGCCTGAGAGCTTCCTCAGTCGCCGCCAGAAGCGCATCGGCTCCCACCGGCTTTCCGGTCGCGTGCTCCATCCAGAGGTCCGGTGTCACGCGGCCCATCTTCGCCATGCGTTCGAATTCGGGTCCGATGCGTCCCGCCTTCTTCATCTGCTCCTCGATCTGAAACGCGATCAGGTGGCCGATCGGGTAGTCCGGCAGGTACAGGAACGAGTCGATCATGTGCGAGTAGACGGCCAGCAGCACCACATCCTTCTTGCCGAACACGGGGGCAAAAAAGCGGTTCCATTGGTCCCGGGCGATCTGGAGGGTGGCCGCGCGCAGCTGTTCCGGAGTCGCTTCGGGATGGTCGTACATCCAGTGCCAGACCGCCATATCTACCAGGGCGACGCCGGCAATTTCGTAGGTGCCCCAGAAGTCGTTGAGAGTTTTCAGCGCTTCGGTTTTCGCGTCGGGCGAGGCTAGGTCTAGCAAGGCCATGTCCTGCCCCTGGAATACGAAGGCTAGCGCCTCGGTGAAGGCGGTGTTGGGCACGCCTTCGAGCAAGCTGTAATCCACGTCATTGAGCGACAAGGTTTGCTCGACGTTGTGGCCCATCTCGTGCACGGCGATGTTGAAGCCCTTGTAGTTCATCCCGGTTTTTTCGATGCGCGTGCGCAGATGGGCCTTCTCGGACCGCATCGCGGCTCCCATGGCATGGCCGGAGCCCCGGGCCGGGTCCACGATGATGTGGGCGGCGATGTATTGCGCGCGATCCGGCGGGAAGCCCATTTTCTTGAGCAGATTCGGGATGTCGTCCTGGTAGGCCTCGGGAGTGGGATACCGTTTCGCCACGATCCGGTCCAATTCCTCTTCGCTGTGCTGGCTGCCGGGGCGGAAGCCGCTGTACCAGATGTCGAACGGCTCGAGCGGCCGGCCCAGGCGCGATTCGATCAGCTTGGCCACTTGCGGCACCAGCGGAGAAGTCAGCACCTGCTCGAGCATCCCCTGCAGGCGCTCTTCGGGGATTTCGCGATCCTCGTTGAAGCGTCGCTCGATCAGTGTGGGCGCGGTGGGCGAATAGGGATCGGCCAGGCGGGCCGCCTGGTAGGTCTTCAGCAGCATCGCGTAACGCGTGCAAGGTTCCGGGGAGTTTGTCACTTTGAGGTCCGCGGGCGTGGGCGAATTCGAGTCCTTCTCCGCGGCCGCCTTCACCTCGTTGGTGTACGGATTCCAATCCACGTCCGGATTTTCGATGACTACCTGGGGAATCGATTGCGTGATGATCCGCTCCATCACCTGCTGGATCATCCGTTGCTTGGCGAGACCGTTCTGCTGGTCGGGATAGTCGGCCTTGATCTCGTCGCGCAGGTTCCAGTGGCTCAGCAGGCGCATCTTCGGGGGGAAGAGCCGTTGGCCTTTCTCGTCGAGCAGGTGATGCATCCAGATGTTGTAGCCCGCGACGTAGTGGTCGGCCTCCGCAGCGGCATGCGCGATGGCCAGGTTCACCTCGGCGGGGATGCGCTTGGCGAACCGTTGGGCGAGGCGCGTCTCGGCCCACTGGCGACGCGTCCACTTCGGACCCAGGTGGATGCGTTCCGGCAGAGTGGTGAGGGGGAAATTGAGCAGAACAGTGAAGGCCAGCTTGTTCTGGAAAAAATCGTCGAGCACGTGCGCGGCGGGATCGTATCCGCCGAAAAGCTCGTCATACGGACGCACCGGCCCGAGGTCGAGATCCTGCTGGTTGCGGAACTCGCGGGCGATTTCATGCATGTGCCCGTCGAGCTGCTCCAGCAAGCGCTGAAAACGATCAAACAGCGTGTCCAGGGACTGCTGGTCGCCGGCGAAGCCGGCGCGCACGAATTCTTCGAACACCGGAGTGTCGCCGTCTTCCGGGCGCCAGAACTCCATGACCTGGTGCAGGCCTGTGCGAAGACGTCCCTTCTGCGCCTCGCCATATTTCGCGAGGAGTTCGGTTTCCAGCTTGGTCATGGAATTTTTCATCTGCGCAGCTGGGATGGTGCCGGGCGAAGGGGAAGCGGGAGTGACTAGGGAAGACTGGGCCATAATTTTTTCCTCACGGACACGCGACAAGACCGCTGCCGCACTAGCGATCACCAGCAACCACGAAGCCATGCAGAAGCGCAAGATCCCTCCTTCGGGCACTTGCGAAGCGAACCGCAAAACAACGCGGGTCAGCGGTCTGGTTGCGCCCGCCCCCAGACCCGAGACCTAAGACCCGAGACCTAAGACCCGAGACCTAAGACTTACGATCCAAGACTTACGATCTAGGGCCTGACACCGTCCTCACCGCCTCGGATTGTGCACGGCCGATTCCGGCGGCGGGTATGGCAGTGAGTCGCGGAACTCGGAAACCTCGGTCGGAGCGAAATCCGGGAAGGGAAGTTGCCCCTCCTCGCGCCACTTCCGGACGCGCTCGACCGCCTGCTCCGCTTTCTCTTTCTGCAGTCCCGAATCACGGCCCAGGTAGAGGGTCTGCGAGGGGAATGCAAACGCCGTACCGGCGTCGGCGACCACGTCCATCAAGCGCAGCAGGATGTCCTCCCGGATCGCCGTGAACTCGGCGAAATCTCGGGTCAGGACGTAACTGAAGATCTCGAGCGTAAGCCAGCTGTCGTCGAATGCTGCAAAACGGACCCGGGCGCCGGCGGTCTCGACTTTGGGGTGCTCGTAGAGCAGCCGCCGGACCTGGGCCAGCACATAGCGCAACTGGTCGGCCGTGGTCTCGTAGCGCAAACCAATTTTCGGATTGAACAGGATCTTGTCGCGGCGTGAGAGATTCTCCACGTTCATGGTGGCCAGCGTGCCGTTGGGAATCGAAAGCTCGGTTCGCTCGATCGTGCGAATTCGCGTGGAACGCAGGCTGATGTCCTCGACCGTGCCCACTCGGCCGTTGAAGTTGCAGCTATCCCCGACGCGAATGACTTCGTCTCCCAGCAATGAAACGCCGCCGAACAGGTTTTCGATGGTTTTCTGCGCGCCAAATCCGATGGCCAGGCCGCCGATGCCGAGCCCGGCCAGGGCCGTCGTCATGTTGAAGCCCAGGATTCCCAGCACAGTGAGCCCTGCAAATAAGACGACCACCACCTTGACGACGCGCTGAGCCAGCAGCACCAGCGATCCCGTCCCCGTACTTCCGCGGGCGATCGCCCGATCGCGCAGCCGATCCATTCCGCGGGACAGAACACGCAGCACCAGCCACGCAAGTCCGACGGTCAAAATCATCTGCGCGGTCATGTAGTAGTAATGACGATGCAGGAGGGGCAACCCGAGGAAGCTGACCAGGATCCGGTGGACCATGATTCCCACCACCAGCCACACGGGCCCTGGCACCTCCCGCCAACTCGTCAATTGCGGTTGTTTGCGGTGCCGCCTCCAGAGCATCCGCGGCAGCACAAACAGCTCGATCACAAACCATGCAATCCCGGCCGCCACCGGGATCGCCACCAACAAAGCCAGCCACAGCCACAGCGACATGCCGAGGAATTGGGTTTTCACCAGCGGTTTCGGAACATAGGTTTCCACCTGGTGAGCCTGAACGCGAGCGTAAAGCTCCGGAACCTTGGCAAGGGTTTCTGAGGAAAAGAGCCAGATCTTGCCGGCGCTCGGGTCGTTGACCCGTACGAGAATGACTTCGACCTCGACGTCATCCACGGAAAACATTCCGATTTTTTCGCGATCGGAGGCCACCCCCGGCTGCACCGTGCCCTGGGGATTGCTGCTGATGAGCTTCAAGCTCCCCACGAATGCCCGGTCGAGAACGGTCTTCAGTTCGATGGCGAGTTTTTCCCCTTGCTGCTCGCGCCGAGCCGGGCTCAATTGCAGGTACTGGGCGGCGGTTGCATAGTCTCCCGCCTGGACGGCTTGCAGAAAGCCGAACAAGGTTCCGTTCGGAGTCTGGCGGCCGAGGGGGTCGACCGTGGCCGAGTCGCTGGCCTTGAGGGTTTCAGCCGGTGGCCGGAGAATCTGCGAAAGAGATCTCCGTCCCCAACCCGGCAGGCTCACCGCCACACACACGACACAGGGCAGCAGTCGTTTGAGGAAAGGATTCATCGGACCTTCTCCCTGGAGCGGCGCCACTCGCGCGGTAGATCCTCGACCGCCACAAAAACGGGCTCTTCGCCGCGCGGCTGACTGAGCCTAACTGCGTTTCGGACGGTACACATCCGTGCTGGTGCCGAAGAAAACTTCAGCCGCTTCCATCACGGTTTCCGACAGCGTCGGATGAGGATGGATGGTCAACTCGAGATCTCCTGCCAAGGCCGCCATTTCAATCGCCAGCACACCCTCCGCGATCAGCTCGCCGGCTCCCGCTCCCACGATCCCAACGCCGAGAACGCGCTCCGTTTTCGGATCAAGAATGAGCTTCGTCATTCCTTCCGGTCGATCCAGCGTGATGGCCCGACCCGAAGCGCCCCAGGGGAATTTCGCGACTGCGATCTCGCGGCCTGCTTCCTTGGCTTGCGTCTCTGTCAATCCTGCCCAGGCGATTTCCGGATCGGTGAACACCACTGCGGGAATTGCCTGCGGTTCGAACGCCACCTTGTGTCCGGCGATCGCTTCCACGGCGGTGCGCCCTTCGTGCATGGCTTTGTGCGCCAGCATCGGTTCGCCCACGACGTCGCCAATCGCGTAGACGGCGGGGTCAGCCGTCTGCAGCTGCTGGTTGACTTCAATGAAGCCCTTCGGACTCACCTGCACGAGCGTCTTCTCGAGACCGGGAATCTCAGAGTTCGGTTTCCGTCCTACGGAAACCAGAACTTTGTCGAAGACCTTCTCGCGCTCTTTGACGTCGGCGCCGTCGAAGGCGGCGCGAATTCCGGCGCTCTCCTCTTTCAGAGACTTCACAGTGGTGTTGAGGAGAATCCCCGCAAACATCTTCTCCAGCCGCTTGTGCAGGGGCAGGACCAGGTCGCGATCCGCGCCCGGCAAAAGTCCCGGCAGCATTTCTACGACCGTCACGCTTGTGCCCAGGGCGGCGTAGACCGAACCCAGTTCCAGTCCAATATATCCTCCCCCGACCACCAGCAGGCTGTTCGGAATATCCTCGAGGTCGAGTGCGCCGGTCGAGTCCAGCATGCGCGGACTATCAATTTTCAGACTTGGAATCACCGCTGGGCGTGAGCCGGTGGCGAGAAGGGTGCGGTCGAAGGACAACGATTCCTGGCTGCCGTCGGCTTTTGAAACCCGTAGCGTATTTGAATTCTCAAATCCCGCCCGGCCTTGCACGTACCGCACCTTGCGCTGCCTGGAGAGCTGCCCTAGGCCACCGGTCAGCCGCTTGACGACGCTCTCTTTCCAAGCGCGCAAGCGCGGCAGATCGATTTTCGGCTCGCCGAACTCGATGCCCCAGTTCTTCGCCTGGCGCGATTCCTCGATCAGCTTGGCCACGTGCAAGAGCGCCTTCGACGGGATGCAGCCGCGATAGAGGCATACCCCGCCGGGATTCACCTCCGGATCGATCAACGTGACCTGCAGTCCAAGATCGGCGGCGAGAAAAGCTGCCGCATATCCGCCGGGTCCGCCCCCCACAATCGCGATGTGCAAGCTGGAATTGTCTGCCATGAGTTTCTTTCGGTCCTCGAACGTTATCCTTGAACGGACAGCAGGAAAGGTTGCTCGAAGGCTTCCGCAATCCAGCGCAGGAAGCGCGCTGCATCGGCGCCATCAATCAAGCGGTGATCGTAGGAAAGAGAGAGCGGTAATATCAGGCGCGCTTCAAACTTGCCGTGGATCCACTCCGGCTCCATGCGCCCGCGCGACAAGCCCAGGATCGCGACCTCGGGATGATTCACGATGGGTGTAAACGCAGTACCACCGATCCCGCCCAGGTTGGTGATCGTGAAGGTGCCACCTTCCATCTGGTCGGGCGCGAGCTTCTTGTCACGCGCCTTCTTGGAGAGCTGGGAGAGCTCGGCGGCAAGTTCGACGATGTTCTTCTTGTCCACCTCTCGAATCACCGGCACCAGGAGTCCGCGATCGGTGTCGGTTGCGACCCCGATGTTGATGTACTGCTTGTAGACGATCTCTTCCTTCTCCATGTCGATGGAGGCATTGAACTGGGGAAACACCTTCAGCGCGGAAGCGCACACCTTCAGCGCGATGGCGGTGATGGTCATCTTGCCGCCGGCCTCTTCCGCCCGGGGCGCGAACTTTGCGCGCAGTTGCTCGAGTTCCGTAACGTCGGCCCGATCGTGCTGCGTGACGTGCGGAATCGTGTTCCACGCTTCCCGCAGATGTTCTGCGGTCTTGCGGCGAACCGCGCGCATCGAGACCCGTTCAACCTTGCCCCACTTGGTGAAGTCGGGGAGCTTGGGTTCCGAGAGACGAGCGGCCTGCGGCGCCTGCGCAGCGGCAACGGCCGCGGCGAGGGTGGCTTTCGCAAAGGCCTTCACGTCGTCTTCGCTGATGCGTCCGCCGGGGCCGGTTCCGGCAACGTCGTAGATGTCGAGCCCAACCTCACGGGCCAGCCGGCGGACGTGCGGCGCAGCCGGAACCGGCTCGCGCTGCTCCGTGCCTGCCACCTTGCCGAGCTGTAGCGGCATGGTGAACGAAGGTGGAAGCTGCATCGGCTGATCCGGCGGCAGCGCCTGTTCCTCGGTCTTGCCCTCCGCCTTCATGGCGAGATGGAACGCGAGTCGCGCTGCCTGCTGTCCGGAAACATGCTCCACGGGTGCGGGCGCGCGCTTCTCAGGCTGCGGCGCCGACGCGCCTTCCAACGTGAAGATGACCTGGCCGACTTTGACCTTGTCGCCTTCCTTCACTCGGATGTCTTTCACCACTCCACTCACCGAGGAAGGCACTTCGACGACCGCTTTGTCCGTCTCGAGCTCCATCACGGGCTGGCCTTCGGAGACCTTCGAGCCCGGGGCAATCATCAAACGCACCAGATCGCCCTGATCGATGTTCTCGCCCAGCTCTGGCAGCTTGAATTCCGTTGCGCTGGACGCGGAACGCGCTGGAGCGGTGCTCGCCGACTGCCCTGAGGCGCTTCTTTCCTCCGATTGGCCCTGAGGCGCAGTTCTTCGAGGGGCAGGGGGATCGGGAGTCTCCGCCTTCGCGGCCTGCGCTTCGGGAGCTTTCGCTCTTGCGCCTCCCCCGTTTTCAACCGTGAAGATGACCTGTCCAACCTTGAGCTTGTCGCCTTCCTTTACGCGAATCTCCCGCACCACTCCGCTCACGGACGAGGGCACTTCGATGACCGCCTTGTCCGTCTCCAGCTCCATGACGGGCTGGCCTTCTTTGATGTCAGCGCCGGGCGCGATCATCAGGCGCACCAGATCGCCCTGCTCAATGTTTTCGCCCAGCTCGGGTAATTTGAATTCGGTCACTATCCTAGGCCTTTCTTAGCTGATGGCCGGATTCGGCTTTTCAGGATTGATGCCAAGGTCCTTCACGGCCCGCTGCACGCTCGCCAGCGGAACCTTGTTCTCCCGCGCCAGGGCGTTGAGGGTAGCGAGCACAATGTGCTTGGCGTCCACTTCAAAGAAGTCGCGCAGCGCGGCGCGGCTCTCGCTGCGTCCGAAGCCGTCGGTGCCCAGAGAAACCAGACGCCCCGGTACCCATTGCGCGATGCTTTCCGGTAACACCTTCATGTAGTCGGACGCGGCCACAAACGCGCCCGGTGCATCCTTCAGCATCTGGGTGAGGTAGGGGACTTTGGGGGGTTGCCCAGGATGAAGCATGTTCCAGCGTTCGCAGTCGTTTCCGTCGCGGTACAGCTGCTTGTAGCTGGTCACGCTCCAAACGTCGGCGCCCACTCCGTACTTCTCTTCGAGAATCTGCTGCGCCTTCAGCACCTCGAACATGATCGTGCCGCTGCCAAACAGCTGCGCCCGCAGCTTGGCGTCCTTCTTTTGCGTAGCCTTGAACCGATAGAGGCCCTTGAGAATGCCGTCGTGCACTTCCTTGCCTTCCGGCATTCCGGGCATGGGAAGCGGCTCATTGGTGACGGTCAGGTAGTAGAAGACCGACTCGCCATCCACGTACATGCGCCGGATGCCGTCCTGAATGATGATGGCGATCTCGTAGGCGAATGCCGGATCGTAGGCCAGGCAGTTAGGCACGCTCAGGGCCTGCACATGGCTGTGGCCGTCCTGGTGCTGGAGCCCCTCACCTGCCAAGGTGGTCCGTCCGGCGGTGCCTCCCACCAGGAAGCCGCGGGTGCGCATGTCGGCCGCGGCCCAGATCAGATCGCCGATCCGCTGGAATCCGAACATGGAGTAATAAATGAAGAACGGGATGGTGTTGATCCCGTGATTGGAATAGGCCGTGCCCGCAGCAATGAAGGAGCACATCGAGCCCGCCTCGGTGATGCCCTCTTCGAGGATCTGTCCGTCTTTCGCTTCCTTGTAATAGAGGAGCGTATCCATATCGACCGGCTCATACAGCTGGCCCACGCTCGAGTAGATTCCCACCTGCCGGAAGAGCGCTTCCATGCCGAAGGTGCGCGCTTCGTCCGGAATGATCGGGACGATCAGCTTGCCGATCTCCGGGTCGCGCAGCAGCTTGGCCAGCAGCCGCACGAACACCATGGTGGTGGAAACTTCCCGGCCTTCCGTGCCTTTGTGGAATTCCTCGAAGTGTGAGGCGGGTACGCTCTTGAGCGGGGTGGCGCGGACCTTGCGCTCCGGCATGTACCCGCCCAGCTGCTTGCGCCGTTCCTGCAGGTACTTGATCTCGGCGCTGTCGTCGGCGGGCCGATAGAACGGGGCATTGTGGAGTTCGTCGTCCGGGATCGGGATCCCGAAGCGCGACCGGAACAGGCTCAACTCCTCGTCATTGAGCTTCTTCTGCTGGTGCGTGATGTTCTTGCCTTCACCGGCTTCGCCGAGTCCATACCCCTTGATGGTCTTGGCCAGGATTACGGTCGGCGATCCCCGGTGGTCCACGGCTGCCCTGTAAGCTGCATGCACCTTGATGGGATCGTGGCCGCCCAATCGCATGCGCGCGAGCTGCTCGTCCGACAGGTGCTCGACCATCTTCAGCAGGCGAGGGTCGGTGCCAAAAAAAGTCTGTCGGAAGTAGGCGCCGCTCTCGACGAAAAACTTCTGGTACTGCCCGTCAGCGATTTCACCCATCCGTTTCACGAGTACGCCGTCGCGATCGTTCTCGATCAGGGTGTCCCAGTCACTGCCCCAGATCACCTTGATCACGTTCCAGCCCGCACCGCGGAAAATCGCTTCCAGTTCCTGAATGATCTTGCCGTTGCCGCGAACCGGCCCGTCCAGGCGTTGCAGGTTGCAGTTCACCACGAAAATCAGGTTGTCGAGCCGCTCGCGAGAAGCCAGCGTGATCGAGCCCAGCGACTCGGGTTCGTCCATTTCGCCGTCGCCGAGGAATGCCCAGACCTTGCCGCCGGTGGTCTTCTTCAGTCCGCGGTTCTCGAGATACCGGATGAAGCGCGCGTGATAGATTGCCTGGATCGGCCCGAGACCCATCGAAACCGTCGGGAACTCCCAGAAATCCTCCATCAGCCAGGGGTGCGGATACGACGACAGACCGCCGCCCGGCTTCAGCTCGCGCCGGAAGTTTTCCAGCTTCTGCTTCGGCATGCGCCCTTCCAGAAAGGCGCGTGCATACATGCCGGGTGCGGCATGCCCCTGGAAATAAACAATATCCCGATCCCCGTCCTCAGTACGCGCCCGCAGGAAGTGATTGAAGGCAACTTCATACAAGGTCGCCGCCGAGGCAAACGTCGAAATGTGTCCGCCAATTCCCTCCTGGATCTTGTTGGCCCGGATGACCATGGCCAGTGCGTTCCAGCGAACCAGACTCTTGATGCGTCGCTCCATCTCCTGGCTGCCCGGAAAGGGAGGCTGCGCCTTCGAGGAGATGGTGTTCTGGTAGGGCGTGGTTGCCGTGAACGGCAGGTTCACGCCCGCGGCACTCCGGGCATGTAAGGACAACTGCTGAAGCAGGCGACCCGCCCGATCCGGTCCGCCCCTCGACAAAACGTAATCGAGAGAATCTAGCCACTCTCGGGTTTCGAGGACTTCCAATCCATCCGTTTGCGTCTGAGCCACGTCGGAGTTCTCCCCACGATCCATGCTGAACCCCCAATGATATTCAATTATTCAGATTTTTGCTGACGCCCAACCGATTTTGCGGGTGCGGGGAGGTTCAGCGTGCTTCCACCAGCGCGGAAGGCGTTCGTGTAAACAGATGGCGGAGCACCCGGAGGAGGAGGTCAAGAGGTCCGGCCAGCGAAATTAGGCGCAACCTAAGCCCGCGTGCATGGATCAAAAGACTGTGTGCGCTGCCAGAAGTGCAAAACAAGAGGTGTAAGACAAGGAGTGTAAGAAATAAGAAAAAAGAAGTGTAGGAAAAATAAGAAAGAAGTGTAGGAAAGATGTCGGATGGGCTCAAGAGAAAGCTACCCTTTGAAGAAGCCAAGCCTTCCCGCGAAAGTGTGCAAGGTGTGCGGCGACGTCATCGCCTGCACGCGGCGCGCGGCGCGGGACTGGGAGCGCATTGAGTATTGCAATGCTGCCTGTCGCCGCCGGGGTGCAGCGCAGAGACGCATCGCCGCCGCGAGTTGAACTCGCTCCCTCTCGTTCCAACAGATCATGGTCAGCGTCGATTTCCCAGCGGGCTTTCTCGCTATGGCTGGATTCGTGCCAGTTCTTTTCTGTACAGAGGGTTTCGCGGGAACTCCAGGGCAAGGCCCGAGAGCAGGCTGCGCGCCTGGTTGTGGTCGTGATTGCGAAGAGCGGCGACGGCCAACAGGAGACGCGCGTAGGGACCCAGGTAGTGTCCCTTCTCAGCGGTCAGGCGGAGCTTCGCGATGCCTGCGTTCTTGTCGGTCTGGGCACCACCCAGGCGGAGCAACCAGCGGATGGGTGCAGGATTGACGCCCAGCAGGTAGTTTTCGACGCCCACCGCGAGATAGGCATCGTAATAGGACGGATCCTGCGCGAGCAGTTTCTCGGCCAGCGCTCGGGAGCTCTTGATCGTGCTCAAGGCGGCCAGATTCCGTTTCTCGACCAGGGCCATGTAGTCTCCGCGGAGTCCTCCAACCATAACCTGGGCAAACAGTGCAGCATGGTCGCCCGGTGCGCCGGACAGGATTCGCGCGCAGATACGTTCGCCGCGCTTCAGTTCGCCCTCAAAGGCAGCCTGAATCTTCGGATCAGGCTCGACCTTCTGCCTTTTTTCGAAGTTCGAGTCGTTGGTGAAAAGCTCCGATTCGAGGATGTGCAGGCGGTCGAACTCGGCGAACAGATACGCGGCTGCATTCGAGACCGGACCGAGCGGGTCATCCGGATGGGAGCGCTCCCAAGCGGCGAAGGTCTGGTGAGCTCCGTCGAAGTCGAGGTTGTACATCTGCCGGTAGCCCGCCTCGAGGGTCGAGGGACCGACGGAGGTCGCTGTCTGACCCGGAATCGCCGCCAGCACTAAACACAGCACCGGCAGCAGCCGAGGAAGGGCCCTGCCTGGTCGATGACGGAAAGAAAAGCCTGCCAATCAGCCCGCCTGTCCTTAGCCGAAAGATATTGGGAGAAGCTCCCGATCTCGTGCTTGAGAGAATGAAGCAGCGATCCCAGTTATGCAAGTGTCTTCCTTGAGATGCGGGAAACAGCGGAAGTGATGTCAGGGTGACTTGCTGGGCGCCTTGATTGCAGAGCCCGGGTAGGGGTTCCGACGGCCTTGCTGGACAGAAAGAGGGCTGGGTTCAAAGCGTCGTTCTGCAATGTTCCCGCACAGATGTTGGGCGCTCCAGGCGGCACCCAGCGCGTTCAGGATGAGCTTGTCCTCCGGCGTCAAGCATGGCATGCACCAGGGTTGTTGACGGATCCCCCCCCGCACGGTGCTCGCATGCGGGAGCCGCGCGCTAGCGACTGGGGATTCCCGCGCCGTCCAGGTGACGGTGACGGACGCGGCCGGTCTTGAGCACCAGTCTGGCTGAATCAAAAACCGACAACAGCATCCGAGCGCACTGGCGGGGGTGACTCTGGTTACACGACCAAGTGGGTTTCATGGGCGGGGAAGGCTCAGCCGATGTGGCGCAGGCCGTCGATGATGTTCGTGCGGGACGCGTGGTAGGAGGGGATGATCGCGCTCATCAGGCCGACCAAGGCAGACACGACCAGCGCGAGGAGCGCGACCGGGAACGTGACCTTCATCGAGGAGGGCACTCCCACCGCAGTGGATTTGCCGACCAGATGCATCAGACCGGTGGCCCACAGGACTCCAAAGAGCCCGCCGACAAGCGCCAGCGTGACGGATTCCCCCAGGTAAAGCGACAGAATGCGGCGGCGGGCGAAGCCCAGAGTTCGAAGCACCGCGACTTCGCGGGTGCGTTCCCGGATTGACATGGCCATGGTGTTGGCGGACACGATGAGAATGGTGAACACCACCGCTCCGCAAATGCCCAGGATGAAGGCTTTCACGTTGCCGAGGGTGGCAATGAAGTCGAGCTGAAAGGCCTTCTCGCTCTCACTCTTGGTGGGTTCCGGCAGGTTGTGGAACATGTCATCCACGTCGCGGCTAGCGCGGGCGACCGAAGCGGGTGCGTCCACACGCGTGAAATAGAAACCAGCCCTGTCCTTGAACCAGCCTACGGACTCTTCAAGATACTTGGCGTTGAAGTAGAGCGCGTTGCTGGGTGGGTCGAGGGTGTAAATCGCGCGGATGGTCAATTCCAGGTTGGCCGGGAAAATCGTCCCCAACAAGACAATGCGGTCCCCAAGCTTCCAGCCGTGCTTGGCGGCGAGAGCCTGATCGACCATGCAGCCGGTGCGGTCCTGCTGCCAAGCCTTCACCTGCCCGGGAGGGACCTCCTTGTCGGCGGCCACTTCCATGTACTCGCCCGGGTCGGTCGCGAACTGCGCAAAGAAGTTCTCGGGACGATCATCTTTGTATCTTCCGCCGAACCAGGTCATCGGAGCCACGTGCACTACCCCGGGAACCGCGCGAATCCTTTCCCGGTAGTAACCGGGCAGGAAGAAAGCGAGCGAAACGCGGTGCCGAGTCAGGATGCGAAGCGCGGAGTCGGGAGCGCCCTGGTCGATGTAGAAGCCTCGCCAGATGGTCATCATAATGGTCAGGAGCAGCAGGGAGAACGCGATGCTCAGCGCGGTGAGAGCACTGCGGCGTTTGTTGCGGAAAGCATTCTTAGCGACAAAATGGGCGAGCGTCATAACGCATGCAAACCAGGTCACGCTGGATTCAGTGCGCGTAGCCAGCCGGTCTGGCTTCCAACTTTCGTGCGGAACCTTCATTGTACCCGGGCTGCTGGTTCCTATGGGTGAGGTCTGCACCCGCGCGCATGTCCTTTCCGCGGAAAGCGTCGACCACGCGGAAATGCCCGTCGGACGCGCGATTCCGCCGAGCTAAATCGCACTTACAAAGATTTAACAACTCGTTGACAACCACCCTAGTACAACTCGCTTATGGTTTCTTCAGCATGGAAACGGCCCTCAGATTACGTTGTTTCGGAGCAAAGACGTGCGGGTACCGTACCACCAAGTTGTTAGAGGATTTTTACAAAGCCTCCTCTATTCTGAGGGCTTTTTTTTGGGCGCGGTCGATTATTGTTGGCAGTAAGAGGCCATTTCCCCCAGCCAGAGAAGCAGCAACTTTCTCTGGCGAAAGAGTCTGAGTAATTGAAGACCCTAAATGCGGAAACCCCCATTTCTGCACGGTAGCACGGCAAGTGAATCCCAGGCCGCTGAGTTTTAGTGCTCCCTTAGGTTTTCGGCGACAGGCCTTTGTGAATCGGTTTTTGTCGCTACTGCTCGGACACACAAATCGTTCGCTGAAATAGCCGGGCGCGCGGGCAGCTTTGAAGCCAGCGACGCTTGTCCAGCGTCCTACCCCGAAACGGGGGTGGAGGGCAAAGGTTGCATTTGGCGATCGAGGGAGGCGTGTCTCGCCTGGGTCTCGTTTAGAGGTGGCGTAGCTCAAGCGGTCCGGGCAGAAGTGGGCAGTGCAAGTAAGGGTGGGGTGCAAGCGGCTGAGGCATGAAGGAACGCCGAGGCCCTTGCAAGGAGCTGGTTTCGTTCTGCGAAGCCGCTCCGTCTGTGGGGAGGACAAATGAACAAACGATCGCTGGTAGTACTTGTGTTGGTTCTGTGTGTCGGGGTCGGCGTGGTGGAAGTATCCAGACGCGGGTCGCAGAGCGGCGCTGACTCGAAACAGGCGGACGCAGCCTACCGGGACGGCTCCTTCCAGGCGAAGATCGACATCGAGAGCGGCAGGAAACCGCATTTCTCGAGCGGCCGTTGGAGCACCGATCAGGATCGCGCCTCGTTCATCGTGGGCTACGAGCAAACCTATCGGGAGCTGGCCGAAGCGCGCTCCGGAAAGATCGTGGAACCGACGGCGGCTGAGCTTGCCGGCTTCCGGGACGGGGTTCTCGATGGCGCCCGTGATCGGCTCGCTGCCCAGCCTTTCCAGGCCAACAAGACGGACAACTACCGCAAGGCGGATCGCGGTTACGCGGAAATGAATACTGACCCGGACAAGTACCGCCAGTATTACCGCGATGCGTACTCGAACGGCTATCAGGAGGGGTACTACTCCTCGCAGGAGAGTGCAGACCTTCGAGCCGTCAGTCGAAAGTCGGGTCCGTTCTAGGCAACGGCAACCGGCTTTCTTACATTCGGCAGCCACCCCAGGGTTGCTCGCGATCAAGCATTCGCCCCGGACGCGCATACCCGCGCTCCGGGCTGTTGGAGGAGTCTACTTTCATGAGAATCAAGCAAACCCTTCTCACGCTTATCGTGTGTCTGGCCATTTTGGTCGTAGGCCGTGGCAGTTCCTTTGCGCGGAAGGGCGCCTCGGGCACGGCCAAGCCCGACGCGGGTTCTGGCGCTTCCGTGGTCGGGCGAGTCAAGTTCCAGGGGCAACTGCCGCAGCCTGCGCGCGTCAGCATGGCATCGGACCCGAGTTGCGCGAAGCTGCACCCGGCGCCCGCAGTGGGCCAGGACTTTGTAGCCGGCAACGACAACTCCTTGGGAAATGTGATCGTGTTTGTCTCCGACGGGCTGGGAAATCGCACTTTCGATGTGCCCACCGAGGCGGTGACGTTCGAGCAGAAAGGCTGCATCTATGAGCCGCACGTGGTGGCCGTGCGCGCGAATCAAAAGCTGAAGATGGTCAACAGCGACAACACCACCCACAACATTCATCCGATTCCGGCCAACAACCGGGAGTGGAACAAGGCGGAGCCGGCCGGCACCACGATGGAGGAAAGTTTCCCGCGCGAGGAGATCGCGATTCCCGTGAAATGCAACGTGCATCCCTGGATGAAGAGCTACATCGCGGTGTTCAAGCATCCGTATTATGCGATAACCGGCAAGGACGGAAGCTTCCACCTGCCCAACCTTCCGCCCGGGGAATACACGGTGGAAGCCTGGCACGAGAAGCTCGGAACCATGACACAGAAGATCACGGTGGCCGCCGGCGAAAGTAAGACAGTAGATTTTACATTCAAAGCTCACTAGAAGCGCTATGCTTTGAGTCCAAACGGGAGTATTTCTCTTGCAGTCTCGCGGTATTTTCGCCGGTGTACGGAGGAGATAGCATGCAATTTTGTCCTGTGGGGAATCTGGGGAGTGAGCGAACGCCAGTTGGTTCCTCACTCCCCAAGTCTTTCTTGTTAGCAACGCTCTACCTGCTGACCTTTGTTTTTTCGAGCAGCCAGCCCGGGCACGCCATTCCCTCATTTGCCCGCAAGTATGGCTTGCCGTGCTCGGCCTGTCACGAGGCATGGCCGAAGCTGAACAGCTTCGGGCAGCTGTTCAAGGACACCGGGTATCAGCTGATGAACGACCGGGATGCTCCCGTCTGGCAGAAT
>DASQPN010000023.1:0-17345 GCA_035643915.1 Terriglobales bacterium
ACCGCCTCTCTCAACTGGATCGTCTCTACCAGAAGGTCACCAACGCTCTCGATCTTCTTCTCCTTGCCGTCGGCCTCAAAGCCGCCTGATTATGCACGCAACGAGAACAAAGTCTTCGTTTCACTATGAATAAGCAACTAATGGCCTTGGGGCGCACAGACGGGTGCGCGGGCGGCGGACGCGACCCCCCAAGGGCGCTTTGACTACCGATCAGGTTCAGTTACCGATTGGCAGGGCGATGGGGGCGCGGTTGGCTGCCCGGCGAGTGGCTCGTTTGAAGACCTTGGCGGCACTGATTCGGTGGCGTGGGCCTCAGCCGGGAAGCACAGTGACCCTCGGTAGGCCAGTGACTCATCTTCACCCACCTCAGAAATCACCGTCTGTACGGTTTGCTGACAGGAATAGAATCGTTCGGCACCCGGTTCGCATCTGGGACGCGATGGACGCGATGGAGACTCTCTACTATTCGAGACACGCCTCACTGGCAGGTCCGCTCGCAGTTGCTGTCTCCGAGAAGGGACTAGTGACCCTGGAATTTGACCGCGGCCAGTTCCCTCCCAAGAAGAGCCAGAACATCGTCTGGAGAGAATCTGAGAAGAAGACCAAAGCCTACGCCCGGGAATTGAGGGAATACTTCGAGGGCAAGCGCCGGGAGTTCAGTTTCCCGCTCGATCTCCGCGGGACTCCGTTTCAGTTAAAGTGCTGGCGCGCGCTGCTCAACATTCCTTACGGCGAAACCCGCACGTACGCCGACATCGCCCGTGTGGTCGGCCAGCCGCAAGCCTTCCGCGCGGTCGGAACGGCCAACCACCGGAACCCGATCGCCATCGTCGTGCCTTGCCACCGCGTGATTGCCTCCGACGGCACACTCTGCGGGTACGGCGGCGGTCTCGATGTGAAACGGAAGTTGCTCGAACTCGAAGGCGCGCTTTCCGGAGTCCTGGCAGCCTGATTCCGGGTCGGTTTCGGTTGCGCCAGCCGTCTTGTTTGGCGGTTGCTTTCATCTGACAGGTTTCCAGGGCCCGACCATGTTCTCCCGCATCGAATACTCGGTCACCGCACGCACAACTCCTGAAAAACTCTGGGAAGCCTTCTCCGACCTGAACCGACTGCTGAACCGCGGGATTTATTCAGAAGCGACCTGGACAGAAGGCAAACCCTGGGAAAAGGGAAGTCGCCTCCGCTACGGCGTGATGCAGCCCCGCCCGGCCGCAATCACTGCGGTCGTAACGCTTGCGGAGCCTCCCTATCGAATCACTCTCCTGAACCATGCCCTCGGGGTCACCGCCGAGCAAGTGGTTACATTCACAAAAGCGCCGAACGGATTGACCCGCGTCACCATGGCGGTGGACTTTGTGGGAAGGTCCCAGGAGTTGGCCGCGCTTGAAGTCACCGAGGCGATCCAGTTCTTAACCCACGATGCGCTCGATACCATGCTGGAGCGCTGGCAGCAGGACCAGCGGGGGCATTGACGCAAGGTGATAGCGATCTCTTGAAAGCACGAACGCCATTCGACCCAACCCGTCCCACCTGTGGCAGCGAATGGATGCGAGAGAATCGCAGGTAAGGTGCTGCCTCGTTGGCCTCGCCAGGCTACTAGGGGCAGGGGCAGCGCCCTTCGACTCGCGCTGCTTGTGGGCTGCGACCGTAATGCGTGTTCTTGTCGCCGCCGATCTCATCCGCTTCGGCCGCGCTGGGCAAGGCGCCTTTGTGCAGGCAGGGCAAGAAGTTTCCCGTGTGCTGAGAACAGAGGATGAGATCCATCCGCGTTTGTCAGGGCCACGTATAATCGTCCGACTCGACGTCGAACCCCACACCCGTGGCCACTTCGATCCCCACCCAATCCGCGATCCGGAAAGCCGGGCTCTTCTACTTTGTCTGGGTGATGTTCTCCTACTGCACCGGCGGCCCGTTCGGCCTGGAAGACATGGTCACCACCTCGGGTCCCGGCCTGACGCTGATTTACCTGCTGGCAATTCCGTTCTTCTGGTCGGTCCCGGTGTCGCTTGTATCCGCCGAACTGACTACGGCAATGCCGGTCGAAGGCGGCTTTTATCGATGGTCGCGCGCCGCGTTCGGCAATTTTTGGGGATTTCTGGCGGGCTGGTGGAACTGGTGCGCATCGTTCCTGCTGGGCGCAGTCTACGCCGTGAATTTCTCGGACTACCTGGGTTTCTACTTCCCGCAGCTTACCGGCTGGAGACACTACCTCGTGTCCCTTGCGGTCGTGGCCCTGATCACCTGGATCAATGTGCGCGGGATTGAGGCGGTCGGAAAATTCGCCACTGCCCTGGAAATCTTTATTCTTCTGCCGGTGCTGGTGCTGGTGGTGATGGGCCTGTCGAAGTGGCACCACAACCCGTTCGTCCCGGTCACACCCCCGCACCAACCGCTGTTCAGTGTGTTTGGCGTGGGGCTGGCCCTCGGACTGTGGCTTTACTCGGGCTACGAACAGTGTTCCACGGTGGCGGAAGAAGTCGAGAACCCCCGGCGCAGTTACCCACGGGCGCTGGCGATCGTAGTTCCGATGTCGATCGCGGTGTACTTTCTGCCGACGTTCGCTTCACTGGCCGCGCTGGGCAACTGGCAGAACTGGCACACCCGTTACTTCTCCGACGCGGCTCAATTCATCGGTGGACCTTGGCTGGGTTCCTGGATGACACTTGCCGCCATGGTGACGAACCTCTCGCTCCTGAACGCCACGGTCTTGACTTCCACGCGCATGCCCTTTGCCATGGCGGAGGATGGCTACTTACCTTCAGTCCTCACCGGCAAACACCGCCGGTATGGCACGCCCTGGATCTCGATCATCGCTTCGGGCGTCATCTACGGCCTGCTCGCGGTGCACTCCCTCGTGCAATTGATCACCATCTACAACTGGCTGCGGGTCGCAACCACCGTGATGACCGTTCTGGCTGCATGGCAGCTCCGCCGCAAGCGGCCCGACCTGTCGCGCTCATTCCGGATCCCCGGCGGACAACCGGGACTGATTTTGGCAGTCTCTGCAGTGATCCTCATGAGCGCGGTCGCGCTGCGGTTCAGCGATCCATACGGACTGAGATGGGGGCCGGTGGCATTAGCGGCCGGGCCAGTGGTTTATTGGACTCTAAATTGGACTCTAAAGATGGGCGGCACGGACCCTGAGAACACAAAATGAGTTTGAGAACAGGATGTGCGCTGGCCTCAGCCTAGCGAATACCGCGCAATAAAGAGTCGCGAAGCGACGCCAGCCACCAGCCCCGCAGGTAACTGCGGGGTGTGCCCGTCATGCAGGTACGAGAGTCCCCTTCAGGGGGACGGCGCTCCGGTGATCCGGCCATCTCACAACCGAACTGTGACCATTGCCCAGAGCTGGCTTTAGTCAACTCACCCAATCCAGGAACTTGTAGTACGCCCCCGCCAACGGCAGGAACCACGGCCTTCCGTTGTACAAACCGAGCGGGGCTCCCGGGAAGGGAATCCCGTCAAACGGATTATCCGGTTTCTCGCCCGCAATCTGCTGCGCCATCAACTGCCCCTGGTAGGTTGCCATCGCGACTCCATGACCCGCGTACCCGACCGCGTAGTACATCCCGTCCATCTGCCCCGCATGCGGCATGATGTCGAACGCAAAATCCAGCGTTCCTCCCCAGACAAACTCGACTTTCGTATCGCGCAGTTGCGGATAGACGTCAATCATGCCCCGCCGCAGGATTTCCGCGCTCTTGCGGATCGAGTCCAGGCTCTCAGGAAAAAACGCGGCCCGGCCGCCGAAGAGCATGCGATGGTCCGGCGTCAGCCGGTAATAGTGGATGTAGTTCTTGGAGTCGTAGATCATCCGGTTGCGCGGGCTCAACTCGCGCGCCAGCGCCTCCGGCAGAACTTCCGTCGTGATGATGTAGGACCCAATGGGAATGATCCGCTTCTGCAGCCCGGGGGTCGCTCTCCCGGTATAGCCGTTGGTGCCGACGAACACGTCCCGCGTCCACAACGCGCCGCGCGACGTAGTCACCTTCCAACCCTGTGCACCCTGCCGCGATTCGCGCTCGATCCTCTCGACCCGAGCCTGCTCGAGCACACACGCCCCCGCCCGCATGGCTGCCCCGCCGAGCCCAGACACGTAGCGCGCCGGATTCACGCCCACGCTGCTTTCATCCACCATGCCGCCGTAGTAGATGTCCGACCCGATCTCTGAGCGCAGTTCGTCCCGCGGCACGATCGTCAGCTCGTGATTGAATTCGCGCGCAACGACCTCCGCCTGCCGCGCGTAACCATCAAAGTGCGCCTGCTTGCAGGCGACCTCCAGGTGCCCGCAGCGCGAGAAATCGCACTCGATCTTCTCCTCGCGAACGATCTGCTCCACGCAATCAATCGACGCCAGCGAAGCCGCATACATCTTTCGTGTCCGCTCGCGTCCATACATCGAGACCAGCTTGTTGACGCCCAGCTTCATCCCGGTGAGCACCATGCCGCCATTGCGCGAACTCGCGCCCCAGCCAATCGTCTCCCCTTCGAGCACGACGACCTTGGCGCCCTTCTTCGCCAGCGTCCGGGCGGCCGAAAGCCCGGTGAAGCCCGCGCCGATAACGGCCACATCCGCCGCCTCGGGCAATGCCCGCGCCCGGTCGGTCGTTGGCATTTGGGCTGTGCTCAACCAGAAGTTTTGCTCTCGTATATTCATCGCGTTCCGTACCGCTTCCATCGTGAAGACTTGCCCGCACATCGTTCCGTCGAGTAAAACGATGCTTGGTGAAGCCTTCGTGTCCTTGGTGGTTGAGGTTTTTCCGCGGTACCTCCGCGAGCAACCGAGAATTGTAGAGCAGGAGCGTGGCTTTCGCGCCATAGCTGCGAGTTTGCCCCAAGTCATGGGCAGGGCGCACAGAGGGGTCCCGCATTCCCCAGCGCGGCCCACGCGGCCCACCCGCACCTTGAAGCCTTCCCCCCGCCCCCGTAAACTTAGGAAACATGCACGTGCACGCCAGCCCCGGCAGCCGAGAGAAGACCTCCAAGGTCCTGCGCATCTCCCTGTTCGTGACGCTCGCCTACATCGTGCTGCTGGTGGTTGCCGGCATTCGCGCCCACTCACTGGCTCTGCTCTCGGAAGCCGGTCACAACCTTTCTGACTTCCTCGCGCTGCTGCTTTCGCTGGTGGCCGTCTATCTGCAGTCGCGTCCGCCCAGCGCCACGAAAACTTACGGCTACCATCGCGCCGGAGTCCTGGCCGCCCTGATCAACGCAGGCTCGCTGGTGGTGATCTCGTTCTTCATTTTTTTCGAGGCGTTCCGGCGATTGCAGAACCCGGAACAAGTGCATGCCGGCATGATGATGAGCGTGGCTGCAGGCGGCGTCGTCATGAATGGAGGGATCGCGCTGATGCTCTACCGCTCCGGCGGCGACATCAACATCCGCAGCGCCCTGCTCCACGAAGTCGGCGACACCCTTTCCACCGCCGCCGTCATCGCCGGCGGCTGGGCCATCCTGCTGACCCGGCAATACTGGATCGACTCCGCCCTCTCGTTCGGCATCGGCGCGCTGATCCTGTGGTCCTCGTTCGGCATCCTGCGTGAGACCATGAATATCCTGCTCGAAGGCACGCCGCGCGGGGTGAAGCTCGACCGGCTCGAAGCTGCCATGCGAAAGGTCGAAGGCGTCAACGACGTGCACGACCTGCACGTCTGGAGCATCGGCTCGGAAAGCCACGCGCTCTCTTGCCACATCGCCATCGCCGATATTCCGCCCTCCGTGAGCGAGCGCATCCTGCGCGACGTGAAAGAAGTTCTGCACCAGGACTTCCGCATCGATCACACCACCATCCAGTTCGAGCACGTCGAGTGCGAAGTGGCGCATGGTTGCATCATCCCGGTCGGGGAGACCGAGTCCCACCATCATCACTGATTACTTTGATTACTTCGGTCTAGACCGCGGTAATGCGGATAGCCCATCAGTGCCATTCCCATCTCCCCCGTCCCCACGTAGGCTGGTTCTTGAGCAGCACTTGGGGGAGGGCTGTTCGGGCGAGCGTCCCGTGACTCTTTGAGTCTGGGACGTTTCGTTTTTGGGCCAAATTTCCGCCATCCCAGCTCGCCAAGAACGCGCCATCCATCTCCGGTTCCAACCCTTCTTGTATTTGCTATGCCATCAGCCCTCGCGCGGAATCCCCCCTCACAAGCAAGGGTGGCGGCGATCACGAAATCGAAGGATCGCTCGCGATGGGCCAAGCGTCCCGAGCGTGGAAGCACCGGGGCCGTCTTCAGCGCCCCCGGTGAGTTCCCGCCCCGTTCGCTACCCCGCGCCATTTAGAGCGCGCCCCCCAGGAACGACTGTGTCGCATGGCTCGAAGGTCCTCCAACCGAGTGTTGGCCCCTTCCGCGAAGAACTCGCGCGCCCCTGGCGGCTCGTCCTGTGCTGGGCGCACCGGTCGTCGGGAAAGGCACTCCGGGCCGGTCTCGCGCGAGAAGCGCGTGGAAAGGAAAGGAAGGCGGATACAGTGACTTGATCGGCGGCTGATACTTCTATAAAGAGGCCGGCCTTCTCATTTGATCGGTGAGCGTCAACCATACGCACGTCGGCGCTTCCGGATTGTCCATCACTCCGCCAGCGGGAAATCCTGACAACTGACTCTATCCCTCGCGGCGAAGCAAAACCCTGGAGGCTTCACAAGCAGAACAGGTTGGGGGAAACGCGGGCATCCTCTGCGTTTCGTTCGCCTTACTTCTTGAGATAATGTACTTCGTATTCCTGGCCGTCAACTGCGCTCGTTCTCAGCAGATAGATCCATCCTTGGATGCGCGTGAAAGTCGAGGTGAAGTGACCCGTGGCACGCTAGAGAATTAAAGAGAGCGAGCCGGGCGCCTCGGATCGAACGTGGATCGAACGTCCTCGGAGGTGACGCTCTAGCCACAGCGCCATGAACAGGTGAGGGAGGTGCTGGGCGGATGTCGGCTCTCAGGAACCAATCCCCCAACGGGCTTCTAGGGCGCGGGCACGGACTTCACCCTGCACCCCTATCCCCAAAACCAACAACAAAACCAAGGTCGTTTACACAGAGGACTGGACACACCCCAAACGCGCGAATCAGTGCTAACCCTCGGCCGGCTGTTCCTGCGAGGTGTAAATCTGACGCACCCTCTCCACCGTATCCGCCTCCTCGGGCGACTTATCCGGCCTTAGCCTTACAATCCGCGGAAACCGCAACGCATACCCGCTCTCATGCCGGTCCGACTTCATGATGTTATTGAACGCCACCTCCAGCACGACTTTCGGCTCCACGTCCCGCCGGAATCCCTGATCTGCCACGGTGTGCTCCATGAACCACTGGGTCATCTCCGCAATCTCGGCGTCGGTCAATCCCGAGTATGCCTTCCCGATGTTCACCAGTCGCTCGCCATCCCGGACCGCAAAGGTGTAATCGCTGAGCACGCCGATCCGTTTGCCATGCCCGTACTCCACCGCCGTGACCACGACGTCCAAGGTCGCCAGCTCCCGCTTCATCTTCAGCCACGATTTGCCCCTTCGCCCGGGGGTGTACCCCGACTCGAGGTCCTTGATCATCAGCCCTTCGTTGCCTCGTGCCTGCGCCGCCGTGAACAGCTCTTCCAGTTCTTCCGCCTTCGACGCGCGTGCGGCGGGCGCCCGCATCACGTGCGCCGGGCTCGATTCTGCTTCGGCGTCAAACAGCAACTGCCCCTGGACTTCCCGCGATTTCGCCCGACCCGGCTCCCGCGGCGCCGCCAGCAGTTCGTCCAGAACTGTCATCCGCTCCCGCAGTGGCCGCTGCAGCAGCAATTCTCCACCCGCATACAGCACGTCAAAAACGAGATAAACCACCGGCACCCGCCGCATCAGTCCCGCACTGACTTTCTTCCGTCCCAGCCTCTGCTGCAGCGCGCTGAAGGGAAGCGCCCGCCCCGCGCCGTCTCCGTTCCCATAACTCCAGGCCAAGATCTCACCGTCGAGAATCGCGTCCCGGGGCAATCCCGCCAGTGAGTCGGGCAGCTCCGGAAACGACTCGGTGATCTCATCGCGCGTGCGCGAGAAGAACCGCACCTCTCCCCCTGACACATGCGCCTGCGCCCGGATCCCATCGTACTTGTCCTCGAGCGACGCGTGCTCGAAATAGCTGAGCGCCTCTTCCGCCGACTCCACCGGGCTCGCGAGCATGAAGCCCAGCGGGTGAAACATCCGCATGCGCGCCTCGCCCAGCTTGCCCTGGGCTGCGAGCCGAACCGCCTCGCCGACATCCCCCAGCAGCATGTTGGCGCATTGCACCTCGGCCAGTGTTCCTCCATACGCGCGCGCGATCGCCTCTTCGAGGAGGCTCTCCTTCAAGCCGATCCGCAAATCGCCGGTCATGATCTTCACCAGGTACTTCGCCTCCAGCCGCGTGGCTCGGTCGAGCAACTCGCGGACCAGCGCGCCTTTTGCCGACGCTCCCCGCGCCGCCGCGATCCGCCGGAAGGCCGTCTCCACCTCGATCACGCTCAACGAGGGCTCACCCGGGCGCCTCGCCAACACTTCTCCGGCCACCGATCCCAAGTCTCCATGCCGCCGATACGCCGCCGTGAGTTCTTCCTCGCTCTTTCCCGAGAGCTCACTCACTGCTTGCCACAAAAGCCTCCCGCCGACCTGCAGGGTAGTCTCTTCCCACGCCGGAAACGGCTTGCCCGAGAGAAACACCGCCGAGACAGACGCCTCCTCCACCGTGCGCGACTTCAAATACTCCGCGACGATCCCGGTCTTCACGAGTTTCTTAGTAGTTCCCGCGATCGCCTCGCAGGTCTCGGCAAATCTCCGCATATCTCGTGGGAACGGCCGACACCGGCCGTCCAGGCCGAGCGAAGCTGGGCGTTTTCTCTACACATCCCGACCTGCCGAGCCCTAAGCCAAACAAAAATCATTACTTACCCATTTTCCCGATCCCCGATGCCACCGCCCTGTGATACCCTTAGCCTTGCTACTTTGTCCCCGGAAGCATCATCTAACCAATATGAATCGCCTGCGCAACATGTGCCGTTTTCTGGTGGCCCTGCAGCTCCTGCCGGCGCTCGAGAGCGGTGAAGAGACGCTGGTAGGCGGCCAGGCCGTCCTCGAAGGCGTCATGATGCGTTCGCCCCATGCCTGGGCGATCGCCGTGCGCAAGCCTTCCGGAGAAGTGGCCACCCACAGCGAACCCCTCAAGCGCCCTTCCGATCATCATAAATGGATGGGCTGGCCCGTGATCCGCGGCGTGATGACGCTCGGCTACGCGATGAGCCTCGGCTTCCGGGCGCTGCGCTATTCCGCCAACGTCGCGCTCGACCAGCTCCCCGCCGACGAGCAAGGCAAGAAAGTTGAAATCAGCGGGTGGGTCGCCGCTGTCAACATCATCCTCTCGCTGGGCTTCTTCATCTTCATGTACAAGTTCCTGCCTCTGGCCGCGGCCACGGAATTGAAGCGCGTCAACGCAATCTTCGCCAATCCGATCCTGTTCAACCTGGTCGATGGTGTGATCCGCATCGCGCTCTTCCTGCTTTTCATCTGGGGCGTCTCGCTGATGAAGGACATTCGCCGCGTCTACGAATATCACGGAGCCGAGCACAAAACCGTGTTTGCGTTTGAGAACGGCGACCCGCTCGACCCTGGAGCCGTGCAAAAGTATTCGACCTATCATCCGCGCTGCGGCACCAGCTTTCTGATGACCGTAATGATCTTCTCGATCCTGGTCTACATCGTGGCCAACGCGATCTTCCCGGTCACGACATTTTGGGCCCGCTTCGCGACCCGCATCGTCCTGCTGCCGGTGATCGCCGGCCTGTCGTATGAAATCATCCGCTTCGCCGCCAAGCATCGTGGCTCGCTGTTCGCGCTGATGACCGCGCCCGGCCTGTGGCTGCAGCGCATCACCACTCAGCCTCCGTCCGACGACCAGGTGCAATGCGCCATCGTCGCGCTGGATCAAGCAATGGATCTCGAGAAGCAGCACGGCGGCGAATTAGTGATTGCCTAGGGGGGATCCCCCGAAATAGTTCTCAGTTCTCGGTTCTCGGCCAAAACCACTTACAATGAGGCTTCCGAAAAGGCTGAGAACGGGACGCGCGTGCGCGAAACCGCGAACTGAGTCCTGAGACAAAAATGCAGCACGAACTGAGAACCGAGAACTGATTCCGATGTTTGCACGTCTCGACCAAATCGAAGTCCGCTACGAGGAACTGAACAAGGCCCTCGCCTCCCCGGAGATCGTCACCGACTCCGCGAAATATCAGAAGACTGCCAAGGCCCACAGCGAAATCGCGCCCATGGTAGAGAAATACCGCGAGTACAAGGATCTCAAGCGCGGCATCGCCGAGAGCAAGGCCGTCCTCGCCGACGAAAAAGATCCCGACATGCGTGCCTACGCGCAAGAGGAACTCGACAAGCTGGAAGCGCGAGTGGTCCGGGCCGAGGCCGATCTGAAAGTCCTGCTGCTCCCCAAGGATCCCAACGACGAGAAGAACGTGATCCTAGAAATCCGCGCCGGCACCGGCGGCGACGAGGCCACGCTTTTCGCCGACGAAATGTTCCGCATGTACTCCCGCTACGCGGAAACCCAGGGCTGGAAGGTGGAAGTGCTCTCGACCTCGGAGTCGTCGGTCGGCGGTCTGAAAGAAGTCATCGCCATCATCGAAGGCAAGCGTGTCTTTTCCCAGCTCAAATACGAAAGCGGTGTCCACCGCGTGCAGCGTGTGCCCGCCACCGAACAGCAGGGCCGCGTGCACACTTCCGCCGTGACGGTAGCCGTTCTGCCTGAAGCCGAAGACGTCGACATCAAGATCGAAGCCAAAGACCTGCGCATTGATACGTTCTGCTCGTCGGGACCCGGCGGCCAGTCCGTGAACACCACGTACTCGGCCGTCCGCATCACACACATTCCAACGAACACGGTGGTCAGCTGCCAGGACGAAAAGTCGCAGATCAAGAACCGTGAGAAAGGCATGCGCGTCCTGCGCTCGCGCCTTTATGAAATCGAAATGCAGAAGCAGCAGGAGGCCCTGGCCAAAGAACGCAAAGCCATGGTCGGCTCGGGCGATCGCAGCGAAAAAATCCGCACTTACAACTTTCCGCAGAACCGGGTCACCGACCACCGCATCGGCCTGACGATCCACCAGCTCTCCGAGGTGATCGACGGCAAACTGCAGCCGATTGTCGAAGCGCTGACCACTCATTACCAGGCCGAAAAATTAAAGCAAGAGACAACCACGGTAGCCTGAAGCACCCCGTCCCGCCTGCCGACGGGCGACCCCACCCGTCCAGGCCGAGCGAAAAGTCGGCTAGTGGTTCGCGGCGAATGAACGGACGGTCAGCAAACTGCAGATTCTCTTGAGATCCCACGAATTTCTCCGTGCCTCCGTGTCTCCGTGGTGAAATAGAAGCAATGCCCCTCCGCGAAGCCCTCCAATCCGCCATCGCCAAGCTCACCACGGACCGCGTCCCCTCGCCGCGCCTGAACGCGGAACTCCTGTTGATGTTCACGCTGAACTGCGACCGGGCCCATCTCTACGCCCACTCCGAGCGCGAGCTCACGAAAGAAGAGCAATCCCGCTACGAGGAAACCCTCACCCAGCGTGCCAAAGGTGTCCCCGCGCAATACATCACCGGCCACCAGGAATTCTGGGGACTCGACCTGATCGTCTCCCCTGCCGTGCTGATCCCGCGCCCTGAAACCGAGCACCTGATCGAAATCGTTCTGCCGCTCGTGAGAGCGATGAGGAATCCCAGGATCGCCGACGTCGGCACCGGCTCCGGCGCAATCACGCTTGCGCTCGCGAAAGAACTGCCCAACGCAGAAGTCCACGCCAGCGACAACTCCCCGGCGGCTCTCGAGATCGCCGAAGCCAACGCCGCCCGCCTCCAGCTGGAATTCCGCACTTCGAAAACCAGGGAACCCGAGCGCCGGCTCTTCTTCCACGACACCGATCTGCTGAAAGGCCTGGAAGCCGCCACCTTCGACGTCGTAGTCTCGAATCCTCCCTACGTCGGCGAGTCGGAAGAAGACGAGGTCCAACTCGAAGTCCGCAAATTCGAACCTCGCGGCGCTGTCTTCGCTGGACCGACCGGCCTCGAAGTCATCGAAAACCTGATCCCCGCTGCGCGCGTTGCGCTGAAGCCCGGCGGCTATCTCGTCCTGGAGATCAGCGGCACCATCGCCGAAGCCGTACGCGGTCTCTTGCACGGCTGGGAAAACATAACAATCACAAATGATTTGCAAGGAATTCCGCGCGTGGCCGCTGCGCGCAAGCCGCTCTCGTAAGCTAGAATCGAAGACACAACGCAGATTCCGAACCTGCGCACACCGGGCTGCTTCGAGGTGACTCATGCGACTGAAACCCTTCCTGCTGGACGCCTGGCTCGACACCCACGAACACGGCATCGAATTCAACCTGGCCGCGAGCACCGGTCCCACGTGGAAGGTGAACGAACTGCTCGCTCTCGCCGGCGAGGCAGAGCGGCAGCATTTCCTGAACCACAAGTTGGTCTACGGCCGTCCCGCGGGCGCCGACAGTCTGCGCGCCGCGATCGCTGAGATGCAGGGCGTGAGTGTGGATTGCGTGCAGATCGTGACCGGCGCCTCCGAAGCGCTGACCATCCTGATGTGGCTGGCCGCGGAGCCGGGCGCCAACGTGATTTTGCCGCGGCCGGGCTTCACGACATTCTCCGCGCTGCCCGAATCGCTCGGCCTTGAGATGCGCTTCTACCCGGTGCGCCGAGAGCACAACTTCGGCATCGACGTGGACGAGATCAAGCATCTGGCGGACGCGAGAACGAAACTGATCCTGGTGAACAGCCCGCACAATCCCACCGGAGCGACGGTGAGCGATCAGGACGTCGAGAGCCTGCACGAATTTACCTCGCAGCGCGGTATCCAGCTGGTGAGCGATGAGGTGTTTCGCCCGATCTACCACGGGCGCCAGACAAGGTCTGCGGCGCGGCTGCCCAACGCGACCGTGATCGGCGATCTATCGAAAGCTTTCTCCTTGCCCGGAGTGCGCACCGGATGGATGATCGAGCACGACCCGAGACGCCAGCAGCAATACTGGAATGCCCGCGCCTACTTCTCGATCTGCAACACCACCACTGGGGAGATCCTGGCCGAGATCGCAATCCGGAATCGCGACATCGTCCTCAGGAAAACCGAGGAAGCCGCCAGCCGCAACCTGGAGCGGCTGGACCGCTTCATGGCCGCGCATCGAGATCTGCTGGGCTGGGTCCGTCCGCAGGGCGGAATGACAGCCTTTCCGTGGCTGGTGAGCGGGGAGAATGCGCGGCCCTTCTGCCAGGCCGCGACCGAGCGCGGGATTCTGTTCGCTCCCGGCGACTGTTTTGACGCGCCCTCCCACTTCCGCCTGGGCTTCGCCGCGAGCGCGGACGATTTCCCCAGAGCTCTCGACCGCCTCGGAGAATTCGTGAAGACCTGGTCAGCCAAGATGGTCACGGCCTGAACAGACGCAAGGCGCGCGCTCCTGGAGCGACCGGCGTTCCCGCCCTCGGGCGCGGCGAGCCGCGCTAGTTCTCGACCGACGCAGTTGTTGTGAGGGTCAGCGAGAACTAGAACGTCACCCTCACCCCGATCTGCGCCGCAAACGGGATCCCCACCGTCGTCCCCGGCCCGAAGAAGTCACCCAGCGCCCCGGCCGGAAACTTCACCTGGTTTGGGCTGGTGATTGGCGTGCTGGTTGAACAAGTCACATCCAGGCAGAAAGCCGTCGCATTCGAAATGTCATTCACCGGCACGGGCAGCGCCGAGACGTCGCCCACGTAGTTGTTCCCCGGATTATTCCGGTTGAACAAATTGAAGAACTCCACAAACGGATTAACCCGCGCGCGTTCCCCGATCTTGAACGGCCGCGCCACACGCAGGTCGACCTGTGCGTAGGGCGTGCCCCGGAACTGGTCCATGGTGGTCTGCACCCCGTTGATGACGGCGCGATCGTTGGTATCGTCTCCGGTCCCGTTGACGTCCACGGGTGTGCCAATCGTGAAGGGCCGCGCGCTTTCCACCTGGGTCAGCGTCGTCAGTTCGATGCCCAGCGGCGCGTGCCAGGTTCCCGCAAGCACGAACCGGTGCCGCACGTCCTCGCCCGACGGTCCGTAATCCCCTGGCCCGAACGCGTTCAGCGGATTACACACGCCATTGACGTAGTCGAACAATTCGCCCACCACGCAGCCCCAGGTCTTGGCCGACGCCAGCGTGTAATGCGCAATCAGGTTGACGCGGGAAGAGACGTTGCCCTGCAAACGCACAGTCATCGCATCGTACGTTGAGCGATTGTCGGTCTTGTACAGGGTCAGGTTGGGCACGACCGCCGTCTGATTGGGATCGTCCGGCGTCAGGCGTGGCGTGAGCAAACTGAATCCCGACGTAAAGTTATACGCGCGATAAGCGTGGTTGCCCTGTTCGTGCGTCCAGTCCGCGCTCAGCGTCCAATGCTCTCCGAACGCGTGCTGTACTCCCGCGCTGGCATGCAACGCGTACGGAGTCTTGTAGTGCGGATCGATCATCGCGCCCTGTCCGCCCGCGTCCGCGCCCGGGAGACATCCGGAATTATCGACGGCCAGGTTCAGCGGATCGGTGCAAACTCCCGGCAGCGCATTCAGCGCTTGTAACGCGCTCACCCAACCATTCTGCGCGAGATCGTTGTAGTAAAGTCCAAGGCCCGCCCGAAACACGGTGTTCTCGCTGCGCCCCGGCGAGAACGCAATGCCCAGCCGCGGTCCGAACTGGCTTCGGTCGTCGTGCGCCGCGCCGTTCACTAGAGGAATCTGCAACGCCTTCAGGGTCAGGTACGCGGGATTCTGCAACGGGTTGCGCCCGGACCCGGTCAGCAGTCCGAAGGTCGTGTCGTAGCGCAGCCCGTAATTCAAGGTCAGGTGCGAAGTCGCGCGCCACGAATCCTGCGCGTACAGCCCAAGCCGCTGAATATTCTGCGCGAAGCGGCCATCGCCGGCCGGCGTCCACGTACAACGGATGTCGGGATCCACCGGCGCCACAGCGCAGTGCTTGCTGAAATAGAACTGCGCAGGATGGGCGGCATAGAAATCTGGATCATTCGGATACGCGATCAGCGTCTCGTCTGTCCCCGACAGCGCCCCGCTCAACACCGGCTCATGAATGAAGCTGATCCCGAACTTCGGCGCGTGCCGTCCGGAAGCGTGGTTCAAGTCATAGCGGAACTGGTACTTCTCCTGGCTCCGCAAAACCGGAAACGCCGTGATCGGCGTAGCGAACTGGTTGTCCCCGAACGTCTCGAATCCCGAAATCGTGTGGAATGTCGCGCTGAAAGGGAATGCCAGCGCGAACCCGAAGTTCGAATTGCGCGCCTCGGCGTGATGCAGCCCGCTCGCGCCAAACGTGAACGACCCCAGCCACGTCGGACTGAACGTGAACTGGTTGCCCAGCACCAGGTTCAGATAGTTCGAGCCCGAGGTCGCGCCCGTCGAGGGCAGGGTCGCCTGCTGCACCAGGTCGTTGCGGGTCGTGTGGTGGTCGATTGACCCGCGCAAGAACCACTGCGCGCGTGCCGACTGCGCCCAGTCCAGCCGCGCCGATCCCATGTAGTCGTGAAAGGCCACCGGCACATTGCTTGGTACCGAGATGGAGTTCACTCCGGGGATCAGCCCCTCGGACGCCAGCGAGGCGAGCGCGTTGAACTGCGTCAGGCTGTTCGGGCTGTAACTGATGCTGGCATCCTCATGCACTGCCTCGAACGAAGCGAACCACCACAGCTTGTTCGCAGGGAGGGGCCCGCCCAGTGTGGCCACATAGTTCTGCCGCGAAAAGGGCTGCTTCGGCTGGGGCGATGGATTGTCGATCGGGTAGCGCGCGTTCAGCGCCGCCCCCCGCCCGTAAAACGCCCCGCTCCCATGCCAGTCATTCGTCCCGTGCTTGGTCGTGATGACGACGGAACCGCCGACCGTCCGCCCGGTGTCCGCGTCTTCCTGCGAGGTGCGCACGGCAAACTCCTGAATGGCGTCCGGCGAGAAGTTCTCTAGGAAACCCCCGATGTAGTCGTCCGAATTATCGGCCCCGTCCACCGACAGCTCGACATTCAACCCCGAACTTCCCCCGAACGAAACCGCCGTGATCCGCGCCTTGGTCGGATCCGAAGGCTCCACCGGTTCGGTTCCCGGCACCAGGTATGCGATGTTGGCGAAACTGCGATGTGCCAGCGGAATTGTTTCCAGGTCATACGCGGTGACCGCGCCCTGGTGCACGGCGCTCGCCGTGTCGATCGGCTCGGTCGTAATCGACGATGCCTTGCCCTGCACGCTCACCGTCTCCGGGGCGCCGACCGGCTTCAGCGTCACGGTCACATCCCGCACCATGCTCACCACCACGTCTACGTCCGCGCTCGCCTGGCCGAAACCCTCCGCGCTGACCGTCAAGTGGTAGGTGCCCGGCAATAGGCCTTCCATGCGAAACTCGCCCCGGTCGTCGCTGGTGCCCTCCCGCCTGAGCGAGGACGCCTGGGACTGCACGCCGACCCTCGCGGAAGCGATTCGCCCGCCGCTCAGGTCCTGCACTTCGCCTCGCAAGCTCCCCCGCGGATTCTGCGCTTGCAGGGGGAGCGCAAAAAGGCCAACGAAAGACCAACCGATGACCAGGGAACACGACCGGCTTCGGCGAATCCCGGGCGAGGACGCGGAGGGTTCGGACATGGTAGATGGGCACTCCAAAGGGCTTGCTCGTGCTTCGCTCTGTCGGCAGCTGCGCACCCCGAAGGCGAAGCCATTGGAAGGTCCGAGACTAGTCCGCAAGCCGGCCTACTACCAGCCGTCGTAGCCCCGGAAATCATCTTGATTCCAAAAATTAATTTGCGTGGTATTAGCAACAGTAGTACAGTCGTCCCACTCAAAAACCCCTGAAACCGTAGCGGCATGCGGTGTTTGTAAGGAGCCCGACAACGGAAGGGCGTCAGTTCGTTTGGTGGGCGTTCTGAACACCAGCCCCGGCACCTAATCGCAGTCCCAGACTCATGAAACCCAAGGCTTGGAGGAATCAATGAGACCCAGGCTGTTTCTGCCCGTCCTGGTTGGCTTGTGCGTCGCGATGATGTCTCTCGCGGTCCACGCTCAGGTCGACTCTGTCCGCTTTGAGGCCCTGAAGACCAGATTGCAGCAGCTGGCCGACACCTACCACAAGATGCCCGTCGCCTATCAGAGGCTGATGTCGGGCAACTCCAACGCCGTTTTCATCTCATCGGCCCTGAAGCGGATACAGCCGCAATTGCTGAAAAAAGGCGCTGCCGCCCGGCCCGCGCTTTCCCAAGCCATTCGCGCGGCAACGGCTGCGACCGCCGTCACCACGGCAGCCCCGGGCACCAATCCGACGAAGGTCAATGACCCATCGACCG
>DASQPN010000024.1:0-55062 GCA_035643915.1 Terriglobales bacterium
TCCGGCACGTTCCGCGACGCCTCGGATCCCCGAGCGGTTCTCACCGAGCAGGTGGCGAAACCGAACGCGGCGCCGGTCTACGATGCCGGCAATCACTCCCTGGTGCTCTTTGACCGCGGCGACGAGATCGTGGTGCAGGCGGGCAACGAGGGCATCCGCTTCCTGCTGGTATCGGGCAAGCCGATCGAGGAACCGGTTGCATGGTACGGCCCGATTGTGATGAATACGCAAGAGCAGCTACGCCAGGCAATGGCGGAACTGCAAACCGGCGCCTTCATCAAACATCGCTGAATCGTTGCTAAAGACGAGTCGGCACTGTGCAGATCGGCTGCGCGAGGCTCATCTTTGGTTGGCCCAGTACTCTAGAATGCCATAACGCCCAGCGACTAACCTCGGAGAGGACGGTGTGTTTCGCGTGCCTCTCGTCAGGAGCTTTTCCATGAAACGCGCTTCGAACCCTCTTCTGGGCCTGGCCGTGTTCGGTGCACTTTTTCTCTCCACCGTATCCTTCCCAAATGCTTATGGACAGGCTACGGACAAAACGATCGTCTCGCGCACTGCGGAGATCGATGGCGTCAAGCTGCATTACATGACCGCTGGCCACGGTACGCCGCTCATACTCTTGCACGGCTATGCAGAGACCTCGCTGATGTGGAAGCCGATCATTCCCGTTCTGGCCGAACGCTTCACCGTAATCGCACCAGACCTGCCCGGCATCGGAGACTCGGACATTCCCGCCGACGGTCTGGATATGAAGAGTGCCGCCATCCGCATTCATGACCTCTCTAAGTCGCTCGGCGTGCAGAAAGCGGAGGTCGTGGGACACGACATCGGCCTCATGGTCGCCTACGCCTACGCCGCGCAGTTCCCGACGGAAGTGACGAAACTCGTCCTGATGGATGCTTTCCTCCCCGGCGTGGACGGTTGGGAGGCCGTTTACAATAACCCCAACATATGGCATTTCCGCTTCAACGGGCCGACCCCCGAAGCCCTGGTTCAAGGTCGCGAGCGTACCTACTTCGAGTATTTCTGGAATGAGTTAGCAGCCGACAAGACTCAGTCGATTCCGGAAGCGGATCGCAAAACCTACACCGCGGCTTACGCACGGCCGGGGCGCATGCATGCGGGATGGGCCTATTTCGTTTCGTTCCAGCAAGCCGCCAAGGATTTCGCTCAACTCTCTCAGACCAAGCTAACCATGCCAGTACTGACCATCGGCGGCGAGAAGTCGTTGGGAGAAGCACTAGCGCAACAAACCAAGCTGGTTGCGACAGATGTGACCGTCGTCGTGCTGAAGGATACCGGGCACTGGGTGCTTGAGGAGCGGCCTAAGGACACCACCGAAGCGCTGCAAAAGTTTCTCTGACGTTCAGGGCAGTGGCAAGCTTGTGTGGATGCGCCTGCCCAGCTACACGATTTTGAATCGTCGAGCCGAAAGGACTGCTGCATGTTCGTCCGACCCATGGTCAAGAGATTCGTGATCGCCACCTTGCCGTTTGTTGCAGTTTCTGCCGCCACCCCTCAATCCCTTCCCGAGCTGCGCATGACGCCGGCGGAAATCCGGGCCAGCGCGCTCGACCACAACCAGATTGGGAGCTCTGGCCTCCCAGGGGTTCATACAAAAGTCATTTTTGGCGATCCTTCGAAAGTGGGCTTCTACACAATTCTGCTGTTCGTGCCCGCACACACTAAGATCCAGGCGCACTCACACCCCGATGATCGGGTAGCCGCTGTCGTTTCGGGCGAGTGGCACTTCGGCTACGGCAAGCATTTCGATGCCAAGTCCCTGAAGACCCTTCCGCCGGGAAGCGTCTATTCCGAACCAGGCGGCATAGATCACAATCATTTCGCCCGGACAGACAGCGACCCGGTAGTCGTCGAAATTTCGGGCTATGGTCCAACCGACACGCACTATTTTGAGGCCGTGAACGATCCCAAGTTACGAGAGAGCAGGTGATCCCCAGCTGCCTATTCGGTGGGCTGCCAGCCGCTCGGACGGTTCAGTTCCCTGGCGTCACCTGCGCAACACCATTCTCAGCGTGTCGTCGGCAACTCTTCCACAATCCGACAAATGTCTGAGTGGCCGCGAACGGAAGCAACGCTTCTCGACCGGCGGATACACCGCGGAAGGATCCTCTCAGGCCCCTCGTGAATCTGGTATAGAGTATCGAGGACAAACCGTGATATTACTGACTCTGACTGCCATTTGCGTCGTCGTGCCGTGCCTGTTGATGGTAATTTGGATCAAACGTAAAAGAGACCGACATGATTTGGAGCTGCACAGCATCACACCAGAGGCTCTTCATACATTGCTTGCCTCAAAACAGGAGGTACTTCTCTTCGATGTTCGCCAGCCGCTCGACTTGTTAGCTGATTCTGAGATCATCGTCGGTGCAACGAGGATTCCGCCAAAGGAACTGCTTGAGAATCCGTTGCTCATCCCAAAAGAGAAGGACTCGATCGTTTACTGTACCTGTCCTGCTGACAAAACAAGCCGAGCCGTCTTGCGTCGAGCGCAAGCCATGCATCTCTTGCGAGTAAAACTCCTTAAAGGTGGACTGGCGGGTTGGAAAGCGAAGGGTTATCCGGTCGAGCGATACGAAAAATCCTTCCACCTCGATACAAGAACCTAGTTCCACATAAGGGCGAGATTTCCGCGACGTACGCGCCGATTCTGACTGGTCGGTCGCGGACTCTTCCAAAATCACCAGCTGTCGCGACGAAATGACCCAGGCCTTCGGCCAAACGCCTTAATATAGTGGAACGCCATGAGAATCTCGGCACGTGATCTGCGCGGATGAATGCATTCGAGAGACTCCAAGTAGTTTCGGTCAACATCTGAAAAAAATTGGGCGCCGAGCTCCCGGGGAAGCCCGGGCACGGATGGACACCAAGCGGTCCGCCTAAAAGTAACTACTTGATAACAAAGGGTTATTTTGTGAGGGATGGAGGGGTTGGCGTTCTAGCGCTGAACTACTCCCGCTCGCCTACGCGGAGAGTACCACTGACCGGAAGACGGTGGGGCCAACGTGCAACACCCTCGGGGGTGCGGTACTATCGTGGCCTGTTTCCTCCAGGAGAGGGCGAATCTTGAGGAGAATAGATGGCGGTCGGACGAGCGACGGAATCAACCCTCGGCGAAGTTTCCTCCAGACTGGTGTGTTGGGCGCGGCGGCAGCTGCAGTTTACCCAGCACTTGGTGCGGCGCGAGACCTGACGGCTCTCGCAGAGACGCCGCCGGTGGTGCCGTCCTTTGAATTGGATGAGATCACCATCGACGCGCTCCAGGATGGGATGAAGTCGGGGAGGCACACGGCCCCCGCCATCGTGGAAAAGTACCTGGAGCGCATTGCAGACATCGACCAACACGGCCCAGCGGTTAACAGTGTGATCGAGGTCAATCCCGACGCGCTGGAGATCGCTGAATCACTCGACAAGGAGCGCAAGGAAAAAGGCGCGCGCGGACCACTGCACGGCATACCCATCCTGCTCAAGGACAATATCGATACCGCCGACAAGATGATGACCACCGCCGGTTCGCTTGCGCTGGTCGGGGCGCCCAAACCGCCGAAGGATTCCTTTGTTGCGCGGAAGCTGCGGCAAGCGGGAGCGGTGATCCTGGGCAAGACTAACCTCAGCGAGTGGGCCAACATCCGCTCGAACCATTCGACCAGCGGATGGAGCGGGCGCGGAGGGCTTACGAAGAATCCCTATGCGCTTGACCGCAACCCCTGCGGCTCAAGTTCTGGAACGGGTGCGGGCGTGTCGGCCAGTCTCGCAGCCGGCGGCATCGGGACGGAAACTGACGGGTCGATCGTCTGCCCGGCGTCTTCAAACGGACTGGCAGGCATCAAGCCAACGGTTGGGCTGGTGAGCCGGGCTGGCATTATCCCGATCTCGCACAACCAGGACGGCGCCGGGCCCATGTGTCGCACGGTCCGGGATGCGGCGATCCTGCTGGGAGCGCTCACCGGGGTCGATCCGGACGACAGCTACACGGCCGACAGTCAGGGGAAGTCGTACACCGACTACACCCAGTTCCTGGACGCGAACGGCCTGAAGGGCGCGCGCATTGGTGTGGCGCGCAAGTATTTCGGCTTCAGCGACGGTGTGGATGACATCATGGCCGAGGCTATTGACGTCATGAAGAAACAGGGCGCGACGCTCATCGATCCGGCCGACATCGAAAGCTTCGGAAAATTCGATGACACCGAGACGCTCGTCCTGACTTACGAACTGAAGGCCAACATTGCGAAATACCTGACCCGGCTGGGTCCAGAGTCCCCCGTGAAGACGCTAAAGGACCTGATCGATTTCAACGATCACACCGCACAGAAGGAGATGCCCTATTTCGGCCAGGACCTGTTTCTCAAGTCACAAGAGAAGGGACCGCTGACGTCCCGGGAGTACATTGACGCTTTGGAGAAGAACCATCGCCTGGCGCGCATCGAGGGGATCGATGCCGTGGTGGATAAGTTCAAGCTGGACGCACTGGTCGCACCCACGGGCGGGCCAGCCTGGGTTACGGACCTGATCAACGGCGATCATTTCAGCGGCGGGAGCTCGAACGCGGCCGCGGTGGCGGGCTATCCGAACATCAACGTGACGGCGGGATCGATGTTCGGCCTGCCAGTCGGAATCTCATTTTTCGGACGCGCGTGGAGCGAGCCGACGCTGCTCAAGTTGGCTTACGCGTTTGAGCAGGCGACTCTGGCGCGCAAGGCGCCCAAGTTCTTGCCGACGGCGAAATTCAGCAGCTAGCTTCGCTAAGGTAGCCGCAGTGCGGTGTTCCCCGCCCGCCTGTCAATCCGTCATTCACTCAAACTTGACCGTCTCCATCGTGCCGGCCAGACTGGAAAGTTCCTTTTGCGAAGTCGTAAGGAAGTCGAAGCCGACAAGATAGTCTCCCATGATCGTCACGAACTGTGAGTGGTATTCGCCGCTGGGAGAAAGGATGTCGACTCGCACGAACTTGTGCCCCGCGATCGACACCTCCTTTGGCTTCTCAACGATCTGCACCCGCTTCATAGCCACGAGGAACTGCGCGTGATCGCCGATGCCGTCCAGCGGTGGAATCCGCTTGTGGACCCAAATGTTCATCCGAGGCAGCACGCCACTTCCCACGGAGGACACGCCCTCGGGGCTGGCAGCCATAAGGCTGTACCGCTCGTAAGTTGTGTCATTCCGAGGCACAAACGCCGGATTCTTTGTCCTCGTTTTCGACCTCGCACCCTTCGCTCTGGGGACAGGCCGCACGACGGATCGGGACTTATCCTCATCCAGGAATTTTCGATTCTCGGCGACCCGGACGGCGTCATCGAGGGGCTTCCAGTCTTGGGGCAATTCGTAGGTAAACTTGAAGAATGCGGAGTTGAATGTGGAGCCGGTCACTTTGGCGCTGTCGACAGCCGGACCCTCAGCCGCGGGCTTGGGAGGCGGCTGTTCGCCCGAGTGCGCTGCCTCCGCCGTCGGCGGCGTTTGCTGCTGAGATTGTGACTGCCCTTGCGGCTGCTCTTGTTGCGCGCTCACCAGTCCAGCGAACGCCAGGATACACATGGCCAATTGGGAATATCGCATCGTGCTCTTGTTCCCCTCCCCGAAGCGTGAGCATAGCCACGAGTGCCGAGGCTGTCAATGGAACATTGAGTAACCATGCGCCTTCGACGCAAATAGAGGAAATCCTGGGTTGCCTGGGTGCAGATCGAGAACATCCGGGCGTAGAGCACCTTTTCGGAGGTCCCAGTGGCCGACGTGCCAAACACGATCTCAGCCAGTCAGCACCTTGAACGCGTGATTCCATTGGTTCCGCAGGAAGCCCGGTATGCACCAGAGCATGCACAGCGGTTCGATCGCACGGGCGGCAGTGATGCCTCCGCAGTCGAAGGGCTCCCATCCCAGCTGGCGGATGATTTCGGAGGCTTGGCCTTTCGCGCCGGGGTCGTTGCCGCACAGGAACATGGTGGGAGTGCCCTGCTCATAGTGCGGGTCTACCATTTGGGTACTGCCTACGCTATTGAAGGCTTTCACGACATGGCTGCGCGGTACTTTGGCTTGAAGTCGTTCGGCGAGAGACTCATTCGGGCCCGTGGTAAACGCCAGTACGCCATTGACGGGTGGGGTGTCTGCCAAGGGGTTCGTAGTGTCGATGATCGTCTTGCCCGCAAGATCGTCGGACCCGGCGAGCTGCAAGACATCTTCCGCCACGCGCCCCAGCGTCGCCAGCACGGCGAGTTCTGCGAATTTTGCGGTTTGCTCGAATGTGCCGGCCTGCGCGCCGGGAGTCTTCTTCAGCCAGGCTTGCACATCCTGCTTCTGCGGATCGCGCGTGCCGAGCATGACTTGATGGCCATGTTTGAGGAAGCCGGCGGCTAACGTTTGTCCAACCACTCCGGAACCGAGAACCCCGATTTTCATATCTGGCTACAATGCCTCCGGCAAGAGATGCAGCCGCAGGAAGGAAGGATTCAGAGGTGATTGCGGGCTCGCCATCAGGCGCATGTAGCGAAGGAACGGCCACAGCCGACGCGACACGCGAACGGAAAATCTCGTTTACGTCCACCGGAACCAGCGCAGCGCAAGCAGGAACGAGATCCCTCCCCACAGCACCAGGACCAGCAAGCGCCCGGATTGCGAGGCTAGGGACGCGCCTTCGAGAATGGTTGCCCGCAGGGAATCGTTCAGCGCGGTCAGGGGCAGGATTTTGATGAAGGGCTGAATCATCACCGGGAAGCGTTCGTAAGAGAAGAAAACGCCCGAGAAGATCCACATGGGCATCATTACGAGATTGATCAGGCCGCTGACGCTTTCGATTTTTTGGGCTCGGCTGGCGGTCAGAAGGCCAACCCCGCCGAATGTGACCGAGCCGATGGCACCCATGAGGATGATGGTGAAATACGAGCCGAGTACCCGCATGCGAAAGACGAGCACTCCGAAGATGAGCAGCAAACCGACTTCGATGATCATGAGAACCATACGGCTCGACATGATGGCGAGCAGAAAATCACTGCGCCTCATGGGTGTGCCCACGAAGCGCTTGAGGAGTTTGCGTTGGCGCATATCCACCAGCGAAAACCCGACGCCCCACATGCCGGAGTTCATCAGGTTCATGCCGATCAGGCCGGGGACGAGGAAATCGATGTAGCGGGATCCGGGCTCGGAGGATCCGACAGTGGTGGTTGGAATGGGATCCTTGCGTCCGGCGGCAGCCTGCAGCGCGTCGTCGACTTCCGCATGCGAGAGGACGCTTTCGGGACGCGCCGGGTCGTAGCGGTATTCGAAGCCGCCTTTACCGTCGGGGACAACCAGCAGGTCGAACTTGCCGAGTCGCAGGCCCTGGAGCGCAGCCCCGCTGCCGAGAATCTTGGCGTGGATCGACGAACTCCGCTGGGAGTGTTCGATCATCGAGAGAGCGTCCTGCGCGCCGAGACCCTGGACAATGGCGATGGAAGTAATATCGGCGGGCTTGTTGCGGAAGGCGATGCCGAGTCCCAGGGCGAGCAGGACTGGGAATATGAAGACCCAGAAGACCACTTCCGGCTCGCGCTTCAGCTCCTTCATGCGCGCCATGAGCAGGTGTGTGTAGCCGGACCACCGGCGGTTGCGGGGTTGGGGCGCAGGGTTAGGCTTCTTGAATTCAGCGGGCGGTGTTTGCTGGGCAACGGTCATGGCGTGCAGGCTCCAATCGACAGCTCGTACCCAAACGGGTCACTGTCGGGGTTACGCGGTAAAGAACGAAGCGCCCATTTTCTTTCTTGTGATAGTAAAGCGATTGCTCGTCGGAGGAAAGCGTCGGGGCTTCGGCAAAGCCGGTGATGGCGTGAATCTTCTTCCGTTCTCCGAACGGGGCTGCGGGGGTGGCCCGGCTGGCCGTGTAGATGGCCGGCCCATGGGGACCCAGGCGCGTGAAGAAAATCTCATGTTCCGACGACGAGGTGGTGGGAGCATAGCTCAGCGCGTTGGTGTTGATTTGTTGGAGAATGGTCGCACTCTCCGGGTCGCGGTGAAAGCTGTTGCCGTTCCGCCTCGCGATCAGGATTTTGGCGGTCTTAGGACGGCCTGCCAAACTGAATTGACTCTCCACGAAATACAGTGTGTTACCGTCCGCGCTGATTTCGGCGTCGAAGTTAACGACGCTCGGAGTGGAGGTCGAGACGCCGGACGCGAGCTCGGCGCCCGAGATGCTGCCGTTGGCAAAGACTCCCCGATAGATGGTGGAAGCGGTCTGGTTGTAGCTTCGGGTGGAGACGAAGTAGAAGACACCGTACGGTCCAAAGAGGGCACGCCTTCAAGCGCGCCGGTGTTGATACCGCCGATTCCGCCCTGGCATTGGAAAATCAGGTCGTCAATGCGCCCGGCCCAATGAAGATTCGTGTTCACTTGCGGGTCAACCGAGTTGTTGAAGAAAAGATATTTGCCGTCGCGGGTGAGGAACGGTTCCATCGCCTCGCCGTTGTAGCCTCGGATGGTGACGCGCTGGGGGTTGGTAAAATCGGCCGGCACGGAGGTCACACAGACCGGATCCCCAGGGGCGTTCGCGATGAGGGAGCCGGCCAGGAGCAACAGACTGCTGATGACGGCGCCACAGACAGATTCTGGTGATGGCCCCGCGGCCGACGGCTGCAACCTGCATCAGTCCTCGCGAAGGTGGCGGCCGGTCAGGCGGACGAACACGTCTTCGAGGCTGGCTTGCCGCGTCGTCAGGTGCAGGAGTTCGGCACCCTGCTTGCCTACCGCATCGAGTAAGGCGGGAATTGTGAGGTGCGGTTCGTGGACGTTGAGCGAGAACAGGCCGTCTTCGTCGCGCACCGACTCGACGCCGGGCAGGGCGCGCCAGGCTTCCTTCCCCGCGCCAACTCCGTTGCCGCTTGCGCTGAACTCGACCACGTGATGGCCGCCCAGGCGGTCGATTAGATCCGTGGGTGAGCCTTCCGCGATGATCACTCCGTGGTCGACGATGGCGAGGCGGTCGCAGAGGCGCTCGGCTTCGTCCATGTAGTGGGTGGTGAGGAGTACGGTGCCGCCGGAACGCTGGAAGGCTCGGATGATGTCCCAGAGCTGGCGGCGGCTTTGCGGATCGAGGCCGGTGGTCGGCTCGTCAAGGAAGAGGATTCTGGGATTGCCGACCAGCGCGGTCGCGACCGCGAGCCGCTGCCGCTGTCCGCCGGAAAGTTTGCCTACCCAGGAGTCGGCCTTCTCGGTGAGCTGGAGTTGGTCGAGGACTTCACCGCTCGCGCGCGGCTCGCGGTAGAAGCTAGCGAAGAGTTCGATGGTCTCGCGGACGGTGAGCTTCTCGGAGAGACGCGTCTCCTGCAGGGAGATGCCGAGTTGCTCGCGTAGCTCGCGTGCGTGGGTCTTCCAGGTCTGGCCGAGGATCGTGACTTCCCCCGAAGTCGGTTCCAGTAGACCTTCCAGGATCTCGATGGTGGTGGTCTTCCCTGCTCCGTTTGGACCCAGCAGGCCGAAGCATTCGCCGGCTGCGATGGCGAGGGTCAAGCCGCGTACGGCTTCCACTTTGCCGTCGTAGGTTTTACGCAGATCGCGGCATTGGATGGCGGGCGCCATGTGGTCATTTTAGCGGAAGCGTGGTGAGGCTTGGCAGACCTCGCAGGGGCAGGTGATGCTTTGCTTACTGTGGAGACGAGGCGGTGAGACGATTCGGTGCTTGCGTGAAGGCTAAGGAGGGCGCAGGTGTCGTCGGTCAACTTCGGGGAGATATAATCCGGCCTTCGTCGGAGGCGAGGAGGTCGTGTGAAGAGATCGTATCCTTCCAAACTGGTGTTGGGACTGGTGGGGGTCTTTAGCCTGGGCTTGCTTGCCGGAAAGTTGGAAAATTCCGGGCGCGCGAGAAATGCAGTGGCTCTGGCCCGCTCCCCTCGCGCTTCCGGAGCGGCATATGAGACAGCAGCGCCTGCGCTGGATCCTGCCGTCTACCATCATGTCGCGCAGGTGACCTGGGTGGTAAGCGATATCGACCACGTCGTGGACTACTGGCAGCACCTCGGCCTCCACGACATCCATTGCGATGGAGTGGTGAGCTTCCCTAATCTGACTTATCGCGGCACGCCCGACCCAGCGAGCGTAAGGCAGGTTACCGCCCACGTCGGCGAGTTGGAGATCAAATGGATTCAACCCGTGCTCGGAGGCAAGTTCTGGCTCGACGGGCTACGCGAACATGGTGACGGTATTCGCGTCCTTAGTTATGTCGTGCGGTCGCCCCAGGAGTTCGATGAGCAGATCAGGTACTTCTCCTCAAAAGGCGTGGGGGTGGTGGTTCAATACAGCTGGCAGGGTCACAGGGGCCGGGGCCGGGGCGCGTATCTCGACACCGCCGCACAGGGTGGCGGAAACACACTGGGGCTGATCGATGACCCGGACGCTCGGTCGCCCACGGCAGAGGCCACGAAGACCCTCAACGAGTATCCCGTCAGCAAGATCACTCATTTCGCCTGGGTCGTGAATGACGTGCGCAAGGTGGACGCATACTACACCAGGCTCGGCTTCAAACCCTTTTCGAGAATCGACCACAACGTGAGCTTGGACCGCGTCTATCGAGGCCAGCTCGGTACGTACGAGATGTGGCTCGGATGGGATCGGACGGGTGACGCACCGTTCGAGTGGGTGCAGCAGATTACCGACCCGGACATCTATGTGGAGTATGGGAAGAAGCACGGGGAAGGCTTCCACCACGTGGGAGTGAATGTTACCGACATGGACCAGGCCGTCAAGCTGATGACTTCCCGCGGGGCCCCGCCCTCGCAAGCGGCGGCTTGGAACACGCCGAAAGGTCAGGGCCGCGCCGTCTATGTGGACACCGAACCTTACGGCGGGGTGACGCTCGAGCTGATTTACGATCCGCGCTAGGGTTCGTCCCGAAAATCCCCCGAACAGCTACAGGCATCGTTGGTCCGGACAGCGGTCTGGGCCTCGGGAGTTGAAGCCGCGCCCCTTCCAATCGTCCATAGGCTTGACAGGTATCTACCGGGGACCACGACCCATGGCTGGACCCTTACGCTGACGGTCGCGCCCGCAATGGTGAGGCGAACCCTCAGTCGTAGTACTCCAAGCCCAGGTGTGTGATCAGTTCCTCGCCACGCAGGTGGCGCAGCGTATTCTTCAGCTTCATCATCTGGATGAAGAGGTCGTGCTCGGGATAGAGTCCGGGCGCGGTCATCGGAGACTTGAAGTAGAAGCTCAGCCACTCCTGAATGCCGAGTCCTTTCAATTCCGCCGTGCGCTGCGCGAGATCGAGGAACAAGACCAGGTCGAGCACGATGGGCGCGGCCAGGATTGAGTCGCGGCACAAGAAGTCGACCTTGATCTGCATGGGATAGCCCAACCATCCGAAGATGTCGATGTTGTCCCAACCCTCTTTGTTGTCACCACGTGGTGGGTAATAGTTGATGCGGACCTTGTGCGTGAAGTTGCCGTAGAGATCCGGGTACAGCTCGGGTTGCAGGATGTGTTCGAGCACCGAGAGCTTGGACTCTTCCTTGGTTTTGAAAGAGCCGGGATCCTCAAGCACTTCACCGTCGCGGTTGCCGAGTATGTTGGTGGAAAACCACCCCGCGAGGCCGAGCATACGGGCCTTGAAGCCGGGGGCTAGGATGGTTTTGATCAAGGTCTGGCCGGTTTTAAAGTCCTTGCCGCAGATGGGCGCTTCGTGTTCGCGCGACAGCTCGTGCATGGCCGGGACATCCACTGTCAGGTTCGGCGCGCCATTCGCGAAGGGCACACCTTCGATCAGCGAGGCGTAGGCGTAGATCATCGATGGCGCGATGTTCTCGTCTTTCTGCATGAGGGCTTTCTCGAATGCCTTTACGGATTGGTGCGCGGCGCTCGGCTGGATGAAGGTTTCCGTGGAACCGCACCAGATGGTGATCAGACGGTTTGCGCCCGAGGACTTCTTGAAGTCGCGGATGTCCTCGCGCACCTGCTCGGCGAGCTCCATCTTGTTCTTGCCCTTCTTCACATTGGGACCGTCGATCTTCTTGACAAAATTGTGATCGAAGACGGCCTTGCGCGGCTTCACCGACTGCAGGAAGGGCTTGATCTGTTCGAGCAGGTAGCGGTCGAGCACGCCGGCGTTGGTGGCGGCGGCGTACATGTCGTCTTCGAAGATGTCCCAACCGGTGAAGACCAGGTCGTCGAGGCCAGCGAGTGGCACGAACTCCTTAATTTTCGGCGAGCGGCCTTCGGTGCGCTTGCCGAGGCGGACAGTGCCCATCTGGGTGAGCGATCCGATGGGCTTCGCGATGCCTTTGCGGACGGCTTCGACGCCCGCCACGAACGTCGTGGCGACGGCGCCCATGCCGGGGATCATCACGCCGAGCTTGCCCTTCGCGGGTTGCTGGAGGGCGCCGGATTTCCAGGGTTCTTTTCTTTCCTTCACTTCGACTCGGGGGCGCGATTTCGCAGACTTTGGGCGTGTCGCCATGGGTCAGGCACTTCCTTATGAGCACTGGGATAGCTTAGGCAAACGGATATGTTCTCGTATTGCGCCAGTATTTGGCAACCGGGGGTCCCTGAGTGGAAGCAGACGGGGGCTGATGCGTGGAAAGCGTGCAGCGAAGTGCGCAGCCCGGACACGAGTGTCAGTGCGACACCGGCTTAGCGGGCCATCACGAGCAGGATGGCCATGGCGATCAAGCCAGCCAGCGCCGTGCTGGCAATCAGGCCGAACGTGCTCTGCAGGGAATGTGGGTGGAAATACCGGTTGTCGCGATGCTTGACGTTCATGAGAGGCCGCACAGCGATCCTCCTGGGGAGTTTCCCCGCCCAACTCTATTAGTTTAGACACCTGTTGGGGAACGGTGGGAAGTGGGTTGCCGAGGTAGGTGGCCTGAGAGTCCCGCCGGACCGGAGGCATGTCCGGCGGTACGCGGGCTCCCTCGACTCCGCCCGGCATGACAGATATGGGCGAGCCACGGAAATGGAAGGGAATTATTTCGCGTCCAGATCAACCGGCTTGACGGGCAAATCCCAGTGCGCTTCGAGGATCGTGAAGCGGCGTTGTTCTTCGTGCTGGTAAACCTCCTGATCGGGGAACAATTGCTTCTTGAGCGTGTCTTCGTCGAAGGGTTCGTTGGCTACCGTCGCATTCTTGAAGACGATCGTGACGCGGTAGTCCCAGCGGCCGTCTTCGGTGGTGTGGTAGCGGGGTTGGTCCATCCAGACTTTCACCACGCGGCCCATATCAACTTGCTTCTTGAGGAGCGGATAGTGGTTCTTCTTGAAAAGCTTGAGGAATTCGTCGGCGTATCCCCAGCGGGCTTTGTAGTAGTACTCGACGACGAAGGGCTGGTCGGTGGCAGGAGCTTGGGCTTGGACGGCGGCGGGGGCGAACAGCGCTAGAGCTATGACCAGGGTCACGATCTTGTCCAGACGAGTCACGGGTCCTCCTCGGGAAGTGAGTTTTATGCTTGTACACTTAGTGCGGGCTGGCGTCAAAGGCGGTGCTTCTGTACCTGGGCGAGCGCCGCTGCGCGGCTCGAAGTTGACTCCGTCTGCGGCATGGGTCGGTTGGGGTGCGCGGCTTGGGTCGGTTGGGTTTGTGCACGAGTCGTTTTGGCCCCGCCGAATTGAGGTTGGCTTGCGGCTCAAGCTTGGCTGGCTGTGAACGAGTGATTGAGGCATTCGGGTGCTTGGCAAACCGATCGGGCTTGGACTTCCTACTTTCTTCGGCGAACGGAGGGAGGCCACCTCGGTTTGGTGCATCACCGGGGAGCCGGAGGCGTGATGACTTTTGAGGACGATGAAAAACAGATCACGGCGCTCTTTGAGGCAGGGGACCGGGCTTTGATGAGTGCCGATATCGACGGGCTCTCCCCCATTTTGGCGGATGACTATGTGCAGTACGACGACTCGGGTAAGGCGTTCTCGAAGCAAGAGGTGCTGAACAATCTGCAGACCGGGGCGGTGCGGTATCCGTCCCTTGTGTCGACTGGGCGGTGCATCCGGCTGTTTGGAGAGATGGCGATCGTGCATGGGTCGGAATCGGACGAGCTGGAGGCGGGCGGGAAGCGCATCTCCGTCCGGTATCTTTACATGGATGTTGTGTGCAAACGCCGCGGGAAGTGGCAGATTGTGGGGTCGCAGCTGGTGAGGCTTCGCGAAAACTGAGGGAACTGTGAGGTTTCGAGGTCCCCTCAAGCTCGTCCCTAAGAGACTCTTCACCACGAGGGACACTTAGCAAGGCTCTAAGCGATTGAGCCTGCCTCCCGCTATTCCGCTGCGCGTAGGCGGTTTTGCCAGTGCGACCAAACGAACCAGATGATGCCTGCGGCTAGCGCGATGCCGATTACCATGTCGAGCTGGTGAAAATATTTGCCCAAGCTGCGCCAGTTCTCGCCGAGTTTCACGCCCAAGTAGGCCAGCGCAAAACACCACGGCCAGGATCCGAGGAAGGTGTACAGGTGAAATTTCCCGCGGGGCATGCGGGCGACACCGGCTGGAAGCGCAATGAAGGTGCGGATTACGGGGAGCAGGCGGCCGATAAAGACCGCAGCATGTCCCCAGCGGAGGAAGAAGCGGTCGGCCCAGTCGAGTTCGCGGCGACCCATCAGTATCCAGTGACCGTATCTTTCCACCAGCGGGCGTCCGCCGTAGTAGCCGATCTCATACGCCACGAGTGAGCCCAGGTTGCAGCCGATGGCTCCAGCGGTGGCGACCCAAAGCAGTTTCATCGAGCCTTCGTAGACCCGGTAGCCGGCGAACGGCATGATCAGTTCCGAGGGCAGCGGGATGCACGCTGATTCGATCGCCATCAGCAGCGTGATGCCGGCGTAGCCCGTGACGTCGATCACGGACTTGATGAAAACGAAAACAACGGCGAGGACTCTTTCGGTCATGAACGAGACTGAGAGTGGGATTGGATTTCCATCAACGGTTCTAGTGTAAAGCAACGACCCTAGAACGAACCTTCCTGGGTGAACGTGAAGCCGGGGAGCGAGGCGCCCTCGGCAGACCTCGTCACCTTGACTTTCACGGTGGGCGCGTCGGGCGCGGTCACTTCCGCGGGGCGCAGGACAGCGTACTGGCTGAAGACTTCGCTGTAGACCTTGGTGACCAGGTAGTCCTGGCCATTTGAGTCCTGGCGCCAGACTTGTCCGAGCTGGATGGATTTCACGGCCACTGCGTTGTCCTTGGATTTCTCTTCCAGAGTATCGGGGGCTGGGGGCGGCGTCAATCGGCGGGACGGTTCCGGGAGTCGCTGGTCGTTTGAATCCTTAACCGCTGAGGGTGCGGTACAAAGGCCGCAGAGTGGGCAGAGGCAGGAGGCTTCGACCCGCAAGAGCCGTTAAGGTTTCGTAAGGCACGGGAGAAAAACCTGGGGACGATAGAGCATCTTGCCATCGACCAGCAAATGAACGACCAACCACCGGTTTTGTTACCATTTACGCTCGAGTTGAGGGAGAACTTTATGGCTCGGGGTGTGATTCCGCGGCAACCAGCGAAATCGGGCAGACATGAGCGGACGCGACAGGTGGCTCGCGGGCACGCCATCCGGAGGGCAAAGGATGCGGGAAGGGGCACGGCTGGAGTCTTCAAGAAGCCTGCGACCAAGGCTGCAGCGAAGGCAGCCGGGAAGGATGCGTCGGTGCGGGTCAAGACGGGCAAAGCCAAAGGCGGCCGGATCAAAGGGTACGATCCGCTGGCCCCGGAGCGGGTCGAGGGAATTTTGCGAAGCCTCGATCAGTTGTATCCACAGGTGACCTGTGCGCTGCATCACCGAAACGCCTGGGAATTACTGGTGGCCACGATTCTTTCGGCGCAGTCTACGGACGCCAACGTGAACCGGGTCACTCCAGGATTGTTTGAGAAGTATCCCACTGTGCAGGACTTCGCGGCACTCTCCCCGGAGCAGCTTGAGCCGGATGTTCGATCGACCGGGTTCTTCCGCAATAAGTCGAAGTCGGTGGTGGGAGCGGCCAAGAAGATCGTGAACGAGTTCGGGGGACAGGTGCCCGATGACATGGAGAAGATCCTGAGCCTGCCGGGCGTGGCCCGCAAGACTGCAAATGTCGTGCTGGGAACGTGGTTCGGTCAAGCGATCGGCGTCGTGGTCGATACACACGTGCATCGTATCTCGCGGCGCTGGGAACTGACCAAGAATGATGATCCCGTCAAAATTGAGCAGGATCTGATGAAGATCATTCCGCAGGAGCGATGGATTTTGTTTTCGCACCAGGTCATCCATCATGGGCGCAATTTGTGCGTCGCACGGAAGCCGAAGTGTGCCGATTGCCCGATCGAGCCGCAGTGCCACGCGGAGGACAAGACTTGGACTACCGTGGAAGTGCACAAAGGAGCGAAGGCGTGAGGGGCTGCGCTGCTGGAGCGTGCCGTTCACGAGGCTGGCGAGTAAAGCGCTGGCTTTCGCAGCTCGTATGAGGGCGCGACTGAAGCCGGGCCTCTTCAAATCGTTGTAGAGTTGTGAGAGGAATTTACGGGATGCCACACTGGGGCGTCGGTTTTACGCCGGCCAGCAACGCCAACTCCCGCCACTTCCAGTGGCAGTCTACCTCGGTAAAACAGATTTCTTGCAACCAGGCTAGCTGCGTTTCAACATCCAGGAGCTGGTTGGAAGGGTCTTCGTCCTCGGGGCGAACATCGAGCTTGCTGAGAAATTCATGCTGGAGCTGAATGGTCGGCGAGGCCACGTGTTCCAGGTTGCAGAAGACGCCGCCCGGAACCAGGAGATTGAACACCTCCTCGTACAACCTGCGTTTTCGGTCGTGGGGCACGTGATGGATGGCGAAGCTGGAGACCACGGAATCGAACTGCCCGAGCGCTGGCAACGGACGGTCCAGGTCGTGAGCGACGATGCTCACGCTGGCGTCCGATGCAAAGTGGTTCTGGAGCGTCTCCAACATGGTTGGCGAGAAGTCCACGGCGACGAAGCTGGCTTGTGGACGAGCCACCTTCACCAACCCGAGCAGCCTGCCATCGCCGCTTCCCAGATCAAGGATGCGCCTGGCATCGGGCGGCAGAAATTCGAGCAGCACGGCCTCGCCTTCCGTGCGGTGTGGGATCGAATCGGCGCGGCGGAGATACTCGAGAGCGTGCTCGGCACTCGTCCAGAGGTTGATGTTGGACTGGGCTGTCATCTTACGATTCTCGTATAGCGACGGCGAAGGAGTCCAATGCGCGCGCCGGGCACGGGCTCCCGTCTGCTAGACTTTTCTTCGTAACCAGCTCCGAGGAGTTTCATGCGCGCCCTGATCGCATTTGCCATGGCCATCCCTATGAGCACTCTTGTCGCTGCCCAAACTTTGCCGGTTCCGCAGGCGGTTACCGATCCCAAGCAGATTGCCAGCAAGCCCAGCGGGACGGTGGAGAGGAACCTTTCTATCGAGAAGCTGTACATGACACGGCAGGTGGGGCAGGCGGACTGGTCGCCGGATGGGAAGACGATTGTTTTCGTTTCAAATATCAGCGGGCGCAACAACCTTTGGCTGGTGCCAGCCGAGGGTGGGTGGCCGACGCAGCTCACCGTTAGCGATCAACGGCAGACCGCGCCGGCGTGGTCGCCGGATGGGAAGTGGATCGCTTACCAGTCGGATTACGACGGAGATGAGCAGTGGGACATCTTCATTGTATCGCCAAAGACCGGACAAGTGGTGAACTTGACGAACACGCGCGAGATCGCGGAGGAAGATCCGACCTGGTCGCCAGACGGGCGTTACCTGGCTTACCTGGTGAAGCCGAAGACTTCGTCGGTGTTTGAAATGGATGTGTTCGACATGGTGATGCGCAGGGTGCAGCACCTGACCGCGGATACCCCGAAGGACAGGATGAATGTGGGGCCGGTTTGGTCGAAAGACGGGAAATGGATCGCTTACTCTCAACACCAGGCCAAGGGAACGGATTCGAACATCTTTGTCGCGGAAGTCGCGACCGGCAAGAGCACGCTGCTGACGAAACATTCCGGCGAGCAGATTTACACTCTCGATGATTTCTCTCCGGATGGCAAGACGCTGCTGATTACGTCGAACGCCGAAAATGGCTACGAGAATGTTGGGCTGCTCGACATCGCGAGCAAGAAGATCTCGTGGCTTACAAAAGACAAGTGGGAGATCAACGGAGGCGAGTTTTCTCCCGACGGCAAGCGCGTCACCTGGACCGCCGACGTCGACGGCAACACTGACATCTTTGTGCATGACTTCGGGACCGGGAAGACTACTTCCCTGCCGCTGCCCCAGGGAGTGAACGAGCCGTCGGGGAAATCGTCGGCGAGCAAAGACGGTGGGCGGCTGCTCTACTACCACAATGGGCCCACGGCGCCGGGGGATTTGTGGGTCTATCAGTCAGCGAGTGGAAAGTCCCACCAGGTGACACATTCGCTCATTGCGGGCCTGCGCTCGGAGGACATGGTCGAGCCTTACCTGGTGCACTATCCGAGCAAGGACGGGAAGTGGACGATCTCGGCGTTCGTTTACGTGCCCTATAACCTGCCGCGCAACGGGCAGCATCCGGCGATCGTTTACGTACATGGCGGGCCGACGTCCCAGACTGTGAATGCGTTCAGCCGCTTCATTCAGCACGCAGCGAACCAGGGCTACATCGTCATTGCTCCGAACTATCGCGGGTCGACCGGGTATGGGAAAGAGTTTCAGCAGGCGAACCTGTTCGACATGGGTGGCGGCGATCTGCAGGATGTGCTGGCGGCGGCGGAGTGGATCAAGCAGACAGGGTATGTCGATCCGAAGAAGCTGATCGTGATGGGCGGCAGCTATGGCGGATACATGAGCATGATGGCAGTGGCCAAAGCGCCCGAGGTCTGGGCGGCGGGCGTGCCCATCGTGCCGTTCGTGAACTACTTTACCGAGATTGAGAACGAGGACCCGGTGCTGCGCGAGATGGATCTGGCAACCATGGGCGATCCGGTGAAGAACAAGGCTCTGTTCGAAGACCGGTCGCCGATCTTCTTTGTGGACAAGATTAAGGCGCCGTTGCTGTTGCTGGCGGGAGGAAATGATCCGCGGTGTCCGAAATCGGAGACCCTGCAGGTGGTGCAGGCGATCAAGAAACAGGGCGGGGTCGCCGACTACAAGATCTACGAGAACGAAGGGCATGGATTCTCGCGAGTGGAGAACCAGATCGACGCTTACAAGCGCGTGTCGGATTTTTTGAAGGCGCATGTGCCGCCTGCGGATTGCAGTTGTGAGCTGAAACCGTAGGGTGCCCGCCATTGGGCTGGGGGACAGCGGCGCTACATGGGGCGCGAGTTCGTGACAATAGCCTGGATCAGGCCGGGGACCGTGTATTGCTTGGCCTCGACATCGACGCCCAGGCGGAGTTCGCAAAGTGTGGCCGATGTGACAGGACCGATGGAAGCCAGCGTTATTCCTTGCAGCAGTGGTGGCCTTCGCGTGCGGGAGCGCCCGCTCCACGCTGGACCTAAAAGGGCCACGAAGTTCCTTACGGTGGACGAACTGGTGAAGGTGATCACGTCGGGACGTTTGTTTTCGTTCTTGAGCGCGGCGCGGAGCCTGGTGCGCGAGGATGTTGGCACGATGGTTTCGTAGGCTTCGACGACTTCCACCTGCGCTCCGGCTTTGCGCAGCTCGTGGGGGATCACATCGCGCGCGACCTTGGCGCGAACCAGGAGGATGCGCTTCCCTTTCACCAGCTTCCTCAAGCTCTTCACGACCGATTCCGCCACGTACTCTTCGGGGACGAGGTCCACTCGAACTGCGCGCTTCTCGATTGCTTTCTTCGTGGCGGGCCCGATGGCGGCGATCTTGATGTGCTTCAGTGATCTTTTCTTTAGGCGTAATTTCGCGAGACGGTCCCACATCGCTTCGACACCGTTGACGCTGGTCAGGATGAGCCAATCATAGCTGGCGAGATACTTGAGCGCGGTGTCGAGCGGCCGGAAGGAACGCGGTTTGCGGATCTCGATGAAGGGGATTTCGAGAACGTCGGCGCCGAGCTTGCGGAGGTCCGCAGAGAGGGCGCTGGCCTGATGGCGGGCGCGGCCGACCAGCACGCGGAGGCCATGGAGCGGGTGCTTGCCGGATTTTCTGTCGTCCCTACGAGACGCTGTCATCTTGTCGCAGCCTCCTTGGCTTGGGCCTGGGCTATTCTAATTTCGGCTTGCGTGTGTGCCTGAGAACAGGCACCGTCCCTAACCAAAGGGACTTGCGGCTCATCCCCACTCTCCCCGGACTTACGTTCGGGGTTAATGGCTGTGGTCGCTGCGCGACTGGATCTTGCGAGTCTCATGCCACCACTCACCAACAACCTAGCTCGCACGCACGCTCTTCGGGGCCGGATTCGTGGCCGATTGCTGGTTCAGTAATTGTCACAGAACGGACACGATTTCGCTGAGTCGGGCCCTTTGGGACGGACCCACGGGCGAGGACGCCCGTCGCTCCACTTGCTGTGCGCGATCTTCGAACGAACTCACGGTTGTTGCGGCACGGCGAAGCCGCGGCCGTAGACCTCTTCGAGAATCGCGTCGCCGCCACGACGCAGGAGGGTTTCGCCGACTTCGCTGCCTAGTTTCTCCGGATCGTTACCGTCGCGGGATTCACGCAGAATTTTCGAACCATCGGGATTCGCGACGATGGCATCGAGATGCAAGCAGCCGTTGCGGACCTCGGCGGCAGCGCCGATCGGGACCTGACAGCCTCCGCCTAACTTATTCAGCAAGGCACGCTCGCAGGTGGTCGCGGCACGAGCATCGGGGTCGTCGAGGAAAGTGAGATGTTGACGGGTCGCGGCGTCGCCAGCGCGGATTTCGATTCCAAGAGCCCCTTGCCCGGCTGCGGGGCACATAATCTCCTTGGGGATCAACTGCTTCATGAGGTCCGTCTTGCCGAGCCGATTCAGGCCCGCGGCCGCAAGGATGATCGCTTCATATTCGCCTTCCGCCAATTTTCGCAGGCGCGTGTCGACGTTGCCCCGCAGGGGATGAATATCGAGGTCAGGACGCAACGCCTTCAGTTGCGCCTGGCGGCGCAGGCTGCTGGTGCCTACGCGCGCTCCCCTGGGAAGCTCGTCGATGCTCTTGTGTTGGACTGAGCAAAACACATCCTGGGAATTTTCGCGTTTGCTGATGGCTGCGATTTCAAAGCCGGCGGAAAGCTCGGTGGGCAGGTCTTTCAGGCTGTGAACAGCGAGATCGACGCGGGCTTCGGCCAAGGCCTCTTCGATCTCCTTGGTGAACATGCCTTTGGTTCCGACTTTCGCCAGGGCGACGTCGAGAATCTTGTCGCCAGTAGTCTTGATAATTTCGAGGTCGACTTCGTGTCCTTGCGCACCGAGCAGCGCGGAAATGTGATTGGCTTGCCAGAGGGCTAGTTGTGAGCCTCGGGAGCCGATGCGCAGACGAGCCATCAGTTGCTTTCTCCAGAGTCACCGGCCTTCGCGACTCCCTTTTCCTGCAGGTTGAACAGGCGGCGCACCAGGTCGATGACCGTGGTCGCTTCGGGGTCGCGGGCCGCCGACTTCAGCGTGCTGATCGGGGTGTGCATGATTTTGTTGACGATGCCCCGGGTGAGAGCTTCGACGGCCATTTCCTGGTCAGGTGTCATGCGCCCGAGGCGGCCGCGCACGCGATCGATCTCCGCCTGGCGGATGGTTTCGAGATGGTCCTGCAAGGAGACGATCGTCGGGACCACATCAAGCGTTTGGATGCGGGCCTGGAAGCGTTCGACCTCCACCGTCACGATGGCTTCGGCGCGCTCGGCTTCCTTGCGGCGATCGGCCACGTGGCTGGCGACCGCCTGTTGCAGGTCATCGATATCGTAAACGAAAATACCATCCAGTTTATTCATCGCGGGATCGACGTCGCGAGGGACGGCGATGTCAATGAAGAACATGGGACGGTTCCGGCGGCGAGCGAGGAAGATCTCGCCGTGCTCGCGGCGGAAGATGGCGTGGGGAGCGCCGGTCGAGGTGATGACGATGTCGGCACGGTCGCAGGTGTGGTGCAGGTCCTCGAAATGAATGGCCTGGCCCTTAAATTTATAGGCGAGACTCACGGCGCGATCGTAAGTGCGGTTGGCGACGAAGATCGAGGCGCAGCCGTGCGCCATCAGGTGACGGGCGGCCAGTTCGCTCATCTTGCCGGCGCCGACCAGATAGACCTGCTTGCCAGCAAGGTTGCCGAAGATCTTTTTCGCCAGGTCGACGGCTACCGACGCGATCGACACCGATGAGGAGCCCACCGCCGTTTCGGTGCGCACTCTCTTGGCCACCGCAAATGCCCGCGTGACCAACTGATCGAGCTGCGCACGCACGGCGCCTACCGCGCGCGCGGTGGCATAGGCTTCTTTGACCTGGCCGAGTATCTGCGGTTCGCCGACCACCATGGAATCGAGGCTCGCGGCCACGCGGAACAAGTGACGGACGGCGTCTTGCTCGGTGTATTCGTAGAGGTGTCGCTCGAGTTCGGCAGCGTCCAGGTGAAAGTAATTCTGCAAGAAGCCGCGCAGATCCGCGGGGGCGCCGTTCTTCGTGTTGGCGAGGATCTCGACTCGATTGCAGGTCGAAAGAATCATGCCCTCTTCAATACCGGGGTGCTCGGTGAGCCTCTTGCAAGCTTCCGGCAGCCGCGATTCCGGGATGGAGAGGCGCTCGCGGACCTCGACGGGGGCCGTGTTGTGATTCACGCCGATGAGCTGGAATCTCATGACGAGGCGAACCTATGAATTGTGCTGAAGTAGTTCGCTGCCCAAGCCACCACGGCCGCGGCGAACGCGACACTGGCCAGAACGGCGGCTTTGCGCCCACGCCAGCCGGCGATCCAGCGGGTGTAAACCATCACCAGATACACTGCCCACATCAGAAGCGAGAGCAGGATTTTTGGATCCTGAAAATCTACTCGGCCGTAAGTGCTCTCGGCAACCACCGAGCCCGCCACCAGACCGAGCGTCATAAACGGGAAGCCGATCAGCAACGAGCGGTAGCCGATCTGGTCAATATCTTCGAGCGCGGGCAGCCGTGACAAGATGCCACTGGCACGCTTCGTTTTGAGCGAGTGCTGTTGAATCAGATACAACAGGCTGGCGCAGAAGCTTAGGACCAGCGCCGCATACCCGGTGAAAATCAAGCTGATGTGCGCGATCAGCCAACTGGTCCGCATCCCCGGTGACATCAGCAGGAACGGTTGCTGGCGGGTTGCGGCCATGAAGGTCAGGAGAAAGACGATCGGGAAAACGATGATACCGGGGGACGTAGTCTGGTACATCAGATAGGTGATCATGAATACCGCCATGATCAGAAAAGCCAGGAGCGACTCGGAGTTGTGGACCATGGCCATAGTGACGTGGCCGGTGAGCAGGACACCTTCGGTTAACGAGACCAGATGGAACATCATGCCGAGATAGGCGGCATGCAGCGCCACGCGGTTGAACAGATCACTGGTGCGGGTCAAGGCCACCAAGGCATACAGCAGCCCTACTCCGTATAAGGCCAACGCGACCCGAAGCCAAAATATTGCCATAGTGTAGTTTAGCAGCCTCCGACCGAGGCACACCCGGCCCTCCCCGCACCCTACGCGCCAAGGTGAGTATAGTCTTCCTTCCGGATCGTGCAGGAGGCGCTCGGCAGATCACAGGTGCATGTGATGTATGTCACAAGGTATTAAGACCTTTGGGTAGGGCCGCGATTCAGTCGACACCCAAGGTTGAAAAGGCCTCTTCCAAGGCAGGCGTGTTGACCACCAGATGCCGGCCCTTCGCCAACATGTCTTCGACTTCGTCGAAGGCCTTGAACAGGCGCATTTTTGCCGCGCCATATTCTTCGGCTTCGGTGGGCGCGCGCCCGTGGCTTTGGGTCCAGGAGCGAAGAGCTTCCTGTTCGACCAGCACACTGACGGCGAAGGTGGTCTTGCGGTCGGAGGTGACATCGAAAATATACTCGGTCGAGCGAGCATCGGAGGGGCCTGCAAGGGCCGGGCGTTTGCCCACGAAGTAATACTGGTATACGTAGCCTTGGCCGCCGGTATAGGTTTTCATGCGACGGATGGTCATGGGGTGGGTCTCAGATTTCCAGGTCTTATCTCCTAGCTGGGTCTTAGCTCTTAGTAGGTCCGGGCTTTCGGACCTTCTTGCCGAGAGCGTTTCTATTCTACGGCTTGCTGTTGTTTCCGGGCGAGACCACGCGACCGTACTCACTGGCTCGCGCCAAGCGATCAAACATACGATACGTGGCCAGGCTTACTTTCCTGATGGCTTCTTCTCCGTCGCGCTCGCTGCGGAGATAGGCGGTCATCGCGCAGAGGATGTAGGGGCGGTTCGCTACGAAGACGATACCGGAGTCGTTGCGCACGGCTTCGAGGGCGCCGGGCTTGTTGGCGATCTTCAGGCCTTCGGGGAGATCCCGCGGGATCCAGCTGTCCTTGTGGGTGCTGAGCACCGCGAAAAAGTCGGCGGTCATTTCTTTGTTCAGCACTTTGCCCCGGTAGAGCGCGTCCAGGAGGTTCATCATTTCGCGGGGGGTGGAGATGTTTTCCCGGCCCTCGCCGGCGGCTTTCAGATCCATCATCTTGCGGCGCAGACGGGTGTGCGAGAGGGCGAGCGAATCGAGAAGAGCGTTGACATTGTCCATGCCGACCCGGTCGATCAGGACGTTCGTGGCGGAGTTGTCGCTGACCGCAACCATCATGGTGGCCAGGTCGCGAAGCGTGAGCTTCGTGGTGCCGGGGGTGAGGCCGTTCATGATATCGCTGTCCTGCACCAAGTCGGACTGCTGCACGGTGTAGATGTCGGTCAGCTTGAGCTTGCCTTGCTGTGCCTGGCGATAGAGCTCAGCAAGGACAGCAATCTTGATAGAGCTGGCTTGCGCGAAGACCTCGTCGGGCTGCCAGAGCAAGGTCTGGCTCGAAGTAAGGTCTTCGATGGCGACACCCATCACGCCGTCGAGATTGCGGTCCACTTCGTGGATGGTGGCGTCGAGTTTCTGCCATAGAAGTTGCTGCTTGGCTGGGGGTTGGGCCAGGGCCGTGCCTAGTAGGAGAAGCCAGACCAGTGGTTTCAAGATTCCTCCGAAGGAGGAGGACATTATAGGCCCGTGCTCGCGCGGCGCTTGCCATGGGCGCAGACTCAAGCAGAGTGCTGGGGTTGTCTTTGGGCACCCTTGCTTAGCCCGTGTTGGCAGGAGATCGTTCGACGCCGCGAGCGCCTTCGTCCCTCGCTTTGCTCAGAATTGCAGTCTGCAGAAAGTTGCCGGCGGTCCAAGGCCATGGACGCGCCATCAGGACATCACGCATCGATCTTGGCATCGCGCAACCGCTTGACGGCGGTCTCCGAGGTGACGGGCGAGTAGTACACCTCTTTGAAGGTGTAGGACTTTGCCTTGGACCCGAGAATAGGAAGGATCTCGATGTGCCAATGATAGTCGTCATCAAGAGTCTTCCAATAGCCCAGGCTCTCGGAGCCGTGCAAGGTGTTGGGGGACGTGTGAAGAACGAGGTGGAACTCCTCGGTGACGGCGCGGATGCGCTGCAGCGTGCGGCGGAGCAGGATGCCGAGGTCGCGGATGCCGCCGGTTCTCGAGAGGCCGGAGCGCTCGTACGAGGCCTCGTGCACACGGGGCAGGATCCAGGTTTCATAGGGGACGCGCGGCGCGTAGGGGCAGAGCGCGATGTAGTCGCCGCGCAACTCGACTACGCGCAGACCCTGGCGCTCTTCCTGCCCGATGATGTCGCAAAACACACAGCGCTCTTTCTGCTGATAGTAGTCCCGCCCGGCGCGCAGCTCGTACAACACCCGGCGCGGGACGAAGGTGGTGGCGGTGAGCTGCGAGGTGGGATGTTCGAATTCCTGGCCCGCGTTGGTGCCGTAATTCTTGAAGATGCTGACGTACTTGATGCGGGCGTCGCCCTTGAGATCCTTGATACGTTGCGCGGCGAGACGGAGGAGCTGCTCGATTTCGGCGTCGCCGGCCGTCCAAAGGTTGCGATCGTGCCGGGAGTTCTCCACCAAAACTTCGTGCGCGCCTATGGAACGCATGCGGTCGTAGATGCCATCGCCGCGGCGCGTGGGATCGCCCTCAATCCGGTACAGCGGTGAGGGGTGGACCACGGAGCGGGCCGACCAGGGCACGCCGTCGATTTCTCCGCGGCTGGCGATCACCTGCGGAGGTGAGGCCGCATCGCCGCAGAAGCGGCAGGGTGCGTCGGGGCGTGGTAGCGCGTCGGCCACCTCGTCGCCGGTGATCACCCACGACCGCGTGATCGGATCTTTGCGGAGTTCCATGCGCTAAGGAAAACATCTCGTGGAAGCGCGCGTCAACTGTGATTTCCCCCGGCGGAGAGAAATGATGCGCTTTGTTATAATCCGCGCACGAAGCCGCCTGAAATGAACGAGACGTCCACGCCGTTGATGCGGCAGTACGCCGCCATCAAGAAGGAACATCCCAGTGCTTTGCTGTTCTTCCGGCTGGGGGACTTCTATGAACTCTTCTTCGACGATGCGATCGTCGCCGCCCGCGAACTGCAGATTACCTTGACTTCCCGCAACAAGGAAAAAGGCATTGCCGTGCCGATGTGTGGCGTTCCTTACCACGCGGCGGAAGGCTACATCTCCAAGCTGATTCGTAAGGGGTTCAAGGTGGCGATTTGCGAGCAGATGGAAGATCCGCGCCTGGCCAAGAAGCTGGTGCGGCGGGAGGTAACCCGCGTGGTGACGCCGGGCACCGCGGCCGATTCGTCGCTGAGTTCGGAGGAGAACAACTTTCTGGGGGCGCTGGCGCAGGTAGGGGATCGCGTGGGATTCGCGGCCCTGGATCTTTCCACCGGCGAGTTTCGAGCTACGGAATTCCGGGGCGCGGATGCGGGGCGGAGGATCCAGGAAGAGCTGTCGCAGTTGCGACCGAAGGAGTTGCTCTACGCGTCGTCGGCGCCGCTGTTTGAGAGATCGGCGGGGTCTGCGGAAGGCTTGTCGCCCTTTGGGCGACCGGACGGGCGGGACGCCCGCCGTTCGACCGGCTATGCGGAAACGCCGCTCGATGACTGGGTGTTTGCGCCGGACCACGCGATTCCTCTACTGGAGAATCATTTTGGTGTGCTGTCGCTCGAAGGATTCGGATTGGCTGGAAAACCAGCGGCAGCTTCGGCGGCAGGAGCCATTCTGCATTATGTCCGCTCGACGCAGCGTGGGGCACTGGAGCATGTTGACCGGATTGGCTTCTATGAGCGGCAGCACTGCCTGGTCCTCGATGCGGTCACGGTGCGGAACCTGGAGCTGATCGAACCGCTGTTTGCCGGGACCGACGCCGGCATCACGCTGTTTCGCTCGATCGATGCGACCGTCACGCCGATGGGTAAGCGGTTGCTGCGCGCGTGGATGCTGCGGCCGTCGATTGATCGGGCAGAAATTGACGCCAGGTTGGATGCGGTCGAGGTGCAGGTCAAGGAGACCGTGGCGCGCGAAGAACTGCGGCGCGCGCTGGAGGGGATTCTTGATCTCGAACGGCTGTTGAGTCGCGTGACGCTGGAGACGGCGAATCCACGGGATGTGCTGGCTCTCGCGGCCTCGCTGGGACACATTCCGGCGGTGCGGGCGGCGGTGACGATGTTATCTGCCCATCGGCTGCGGGCGCTGCACGAGTCGGTCGACGAACTGGGCGACCTGCGGGCACGGATCGAGCATACGATTGTCGCCGAGCCGCCGATTTCCCTGACAGACGGTGGCGCGATCCAAAGTGGGGTCAATTCCGAACTCGACGAACTGCGCGATCTGAGCCGGAACAGCAAGCAGTACCTGGCGCAGATCGAGCAGCGCGAGCGGCAGCGGACTGGAATTGGTTCGCTGAAAGTGAAGTTCAATTCCATTTTTGGGTACTACCTGGAAGTCTCGAAGCCGAACCTTCATCTGGTGCCGGCGGACTATGAGCGGAAGCAAACGCTGGTAAATGCCGAGCGCTTCACCACGCCCGAGCTGAAGGAATATGAGGCCAAAATTCTCGATGCGCAGGAGAAGATCGTCGAGATCGAGCGGCGTCTGTTCGCGGAGTTGCGGGTGTCCATCGCAGGCGAGGCCAAGCGCATCCGGCAGACGGCTTTGGCCCTCGCCGAGGTGGACGTGCTGGCTGGGTTGGCGCACATCGGGGCTTTGCGCGACTACTGCCGCCCGAAGTTGGATGAGTCGGGCGATCTGGAGATTGTTGAGGGACGGCACCCGGTCATCGAGCAGCAGGAACGGGCCGGTGGTGGCGATCGATTTGTTCCGAACGATCTTTATTTAAATTCCACCACGCACACCATCCTCATGCTGACTGGACCGAACATGGGCGGCAAGTCGACGTACTTGCGGCAGGCGGCACTGATCGTAATCCTGGCTCAGATGGGATCGTTTGTGCCGGCGCGGTCGGTGCGGCTGGGGCTCGTGGACCGCGTGTTCACCCGCATCGGTGCAAGCGACAATCTGGCCCGCGGCCGATCGACGTTCATGGTCGAGATGACGGAGACCGCGGCGATCCTGCATACGGCTACAGCGCGGTCGCTGATCCTGCTGGATGAAGTTGGCCGCGGCACGGCAACTTACGATGGGCTCGCCATCGCCTGGGCCGCGGTTGAGTATCTGCACGCCCGCACTCGAGGGAAAACTCTGTTCGCTACCCACTACTTTGAATTGACCGAGCTCGCAGATCAGCTTTCTGGGGTGAAGAACTACCACGTCTCCGTGAAAGAGACGGGCGGCGGTATCGTGTTTCTGCGGAAGGTTGAGCCGGGCGCGGCGGATCGCAGTTACGGGATCGAGGTCGCCAAGCTGGCCGGGTTGCCGAATGAAGTCATCGAGCGGGCACGCGAGGTGCTGGCCGAGCATGAGAATGCCGAGCATCAGTTGACCGGGCAGCTGGCGAACGATGAGACCCGTCCGGCACCAGCAGCGCAGTTGACGATATTCACCCCGATTTCGCAGCCCGTGCTGGAGAAATTGCGCGCGGTGGATTTGAACCGGTTGACGCCCTTGGAGGCGTTGAATTTGCTGGCGGAATTAAAGAAGCAGGCTTAACCACTTCAGCACCTAGAGGCTCACGGAGGGCAGGATAACCGCTAAGCACACCAAGGGACACGCAGGACGCGACGCGACCGGTCGCGGGGCGATTGGGCAGCTGCTGGTCGTCGGCTTCGAGGGAACAGAGATGTCTCCGGGGCTCGCCTCCCTGCTGAAAAACATCCAGCCAGCGGGGGTGATTCTCTTTGGGCGGAATATCGTCGGCGCGGAGCAGGCTTACAGGCTTCTGAAAGATTGTCAGGCGCAGGTCGCGCGCCCTTTGTTCCGGTGTGTCGATCTGGAGGGCGGCAAGGTCGACCGGCTGCGGAATGTGATTGGACCGGCGCCGGCGCCCGCGGAGGTGTTTGCGACCGGCGATCGCAAGCTGTTTCGCAAGCATGGGCGGGTGATTGGCGAGAACTGCCGGGCGGTGGGGTTTAATGTGGACTTCGCTCCTACCGTTGACCTGGCGTTCGAGGCCTCGAAGAGCGTGATGAGTTCGCGTACGGTTTCGGTCGATCCGCGGGAGACTATCGTCTATGCCCGCGAGTTTCTTGCCGGTTTGGCCGAGGCGGGCGTACTGGGCTGTGGCAAGCACTTTCCAGGACTGGGGGAAGGAACGCTGGACAGCCACCATGAACTGCCTGTGATTGAGAAGTCGTGGAAGAAATTGTGGGACCAGGACCTGGTTCCCTACCGAACCCTGCGCCGCCAGCTTCCGTTCGTGATGGTCTCGCATGGTGCCTATCCGAGCGTCACACGCGAACGGACGCCGGCGTCCCTTTCCGCGGAGTGGATCACGGACATTCTGCGCAAAAAGATCGGCTATCGAGGGTTGATTGCTTCGGACGACCTGGAGATGGGCGGGGTGCTGGCAGCGGCCCCGATCGAGCAAGCGGCCGTACAGCATATTCGGGCAGGGGGAGACCTCTGTTTGATTTGCCATCAGGAGGAATTCGTCTCACGGTCGCATGCAGAACTGATCCGAGAAGTGGAACGGGATCAGAAATTTGCGCGGCGAGCGGCGGAGTCGGCTCGGCGGGTATTGGCGTTCAAAAACAAGGCGAAAGGGCTGGGACGGTGGGCGAAGCCTCCGACCTCGGAGATTGTTGACCGGCTTTCGCGACGGCTCTGGGAGTTCAGTGAACAGGTGCGGTTGGGAGGATTGTGAGAGTTCGCTGCTTTCTAGACGGCACGGTCTTCCGCCCCTCCAGGGCTTCGCTGGTTCTAGGTTCAGTCCCATGGCGTACGCCCTGGGCTTCATTCTTACGGCGCTTCGCGGCTCATGGGGCGGGGCGGCCGGGGATTCTGGCACGTTCTGAGGTGGTGCGGTGATCGTCGCCGGCGTGATGAGCGGGACATCAGCGGATGGAATCGACGTTGCATTGGTCCGGGTAGCGGAAAAAACGGGTGGACAGGCTCGGGACGGCCGGGGTTATCCGTCGAGCTCTGCACGCGGGCGAGAGCGCCCGCGCCACATGGTTCGGCTTCGGTTGTTGGGGCACGCTAACTTTCCCTATCCGAGCGCTGTGCGGAGCGCGGTGCTGGCGAACATGAATGCTCCGCGGGCCAGCGTCGCGGATCTGGCCCGGTTGAACTTTTTGCTGGCCGAACTTTATGCGGAGGCTGTTCTGGCGGCGCAACGGAAGTTTCGCGTCAAGGCTCAGCTGGTCGGCTGCCATGGGCAGACGCTCTACCACCAGGGCGAACCGGAGTTCTTTCTCGGCCGGAGGATCGCGGTCACCTGGCAGACCGGCGAAGGGGCGGTGCTTGCGAGGCGCGTGGGTCTTCCGGTCGTCTCCGACTTTCGGCCGGCTGACATGGCCGCCGGGGGCAAAGGCGCTCCGCTGGTTCCCTTCCTGGACTATTTGCTGTATCGCGATGCGCGAATGGGGCGCATCGTTCAGAACGTTGGCGGAATTGCCAACCTGACTGCGATTCCCGCGGGTGCACCGGTTGCGCGGGTCACGGCCTTCGATACGGGGCCGGGGAACATGGTGATCGATGCGGTGACAGAGCGACTGTTCGGCAGGCCCTACGATCGGGACGGACGCATCGCCGCCTCCGGGAGTGTGTTGCAGAGCGTGGTTGCGGATATTCTGCGCGAGCATTTCTTTCGCAAGAAGCCACCCAAGACGGCCGGGCGCGAGCAGTTTGGGCGGGAATTCGTCCGACTGTTTCTGCGGCGCTGCGGGCGCGTGGCGAAAGCCGACGTCGTCGCCACCGCAACAGCGCTCACGGCTAGATCAATCGCGGACGCGATTCAGAGATTCGTGGTGAAGCGACCCGGGTCATACCGCGAGTTCGTGGTTTCCGGCGGTGGAGCCAACAATCCTACGTTGCTGGCCATGCTCGCCAACGAACTGAAGGCGCTGGGGCTTTCGGTTCGTCTTTCGGATGAGTTTGGATTGCCGTCGGCGGCGAAAGAGGCTACGGCGTTTGCCCTGCTGGCTTACGAGACTTGGAACCGTCAGTCTTCCAATGTGCCTTCGGCTACGGGAGCGAAGCGGGCGGCGGTGCTGGGGAAGATCTCGTATGTTTGATCTGGCCGCCGGTCTTCGCCGCTCTGCAGCGAATGCCCCCACGAGGGCGTCTGGGCCTACCCGGGCCATGTCGCCCCGCCGCGTCGGGCGTGTGCTTTTGTTCGTTGGGGCCCTCTTATCGCTCCCGTCCTGCTCGTCCAAGCCCGATCCCAATACGCTGGTGATGATTATTGAGAGCAGCCCGACCGATCTGGATCCGCGAGTGGGCATCGATGCGCAGTCCGAGCGCATCGACAACCTGCTGTTCGACGATCTACTGGATCGGGACGAACATCTCAACGTGAAGCCGGGGTTGGCGGAACGCTGGGAAATTCCCGACCCGCTGACTTATGTTTTCCATTTGCACTCGGGCGTGAAATTCCACGACGGACACCCGTTGACCTCGCGCGACGTCAAGTGGACCTTTGACTCCCTGCTGGCCGGCAAAATTCGCAGCACCAAGTCCGCCGCGTACCGCTTTGTTGAGCGCATCGAAGCGCCCGATGACTACACGGTCGTGTTCCACCTGAAGGAACCGTTCGCCACCCTGTTGTGGAATCTGTCCGATGGGGCGATGGGCGTCGTTCCCTACGGGAGGCTGGGTGAAATGAGCCAGCACCCCATCGGTTCAGGACCGTTTCGCTTTGTCCGCGCGGAACCAGACAAGGAGGTCGTTGTCGAACGAAATGATGGCTATTGGGGCGAGAAGGCCCGGTTGCGGCGGGTCCGGTTCATGGTGGTGCCGGACACGACCACGCGCGCGCTCGAATTGCGCAAAGGCAGTGCCGATCTCGCGATCAATGCTCTGACCCCCGACATGGTGTTGACGCTGGAGCGCGAATCGAAACTTGACGTACTGCGCGCGCCGGGAACTGTCCTGCAATACATGGCCTTCAATCTGCGCGATCCGATTCTTAGGGACGTTCGGGTGCGGCAGGCGCTCGCCTTGGCGATCGACCGGCGACCGATGCTCGAGTATCTGTGGCGCGGGTTTGCGCAACCCGCCGCCAGCATCCTACCCGTGCAGAGTTGGGCCTACACCGGCGAAGTCGCAACTTACGGGTATGACCCGCGCAGGGCCCGGGAGACTCTGGATGCGGCCGGGTACCATCCCGTCAATGGGGTGCGGTTTCATCTGACCATGAAGACCTCGACCGACGAGAACACGCGTCTGATGGTGGCGGTGCTGCAGCAGCAATTGCGGCAGGTGCAGATCCAACTCGATATTCGCACGTTCGAGTTTGCCACCTTCTTCGCCGACGTGACCCATGGACAGTTCCAAATGTATTCGCTGCGTTGGATTGGGGGCAATGAAGATCCGGACATCTTCGAATACGCGTTCCACTCCGACAAATTCACACCCAACGGCGCCAATCGCAGCTTCTACAGAAACCCCCGCGTCGATGCGCTCATCGATAAGGCTCGCACCGAACTGGACCAGAATATCCGCAAGGAACTCTACGCGGAGATCCAGAGCATATTGGCGGAGGATCTGCCTTCCATCAACTTGTGGTACCTGGATAATGTGCTGGTCCATACGAAGCGGGTGAGGAATCTCTCGCTGAGCCCGCCGGGGAACTATGATTTTCTGAAAACCGCCGAATTGACTTTGAACTGACCGATCAGAGCGCGCTGACGCCGCGCCCACGGGCGGGAACCCTTCGACGGCGCTCAGGGCAAGCTCTCGCTCCACGACCACTGCTGTTTGGGTGTCACAGGTGGGCGTATCCCTGCGTGTTATGCTCGAAAGTTATCTCTGAGGGCCTGATTGCGCATACTCTTCATCGGCGATATTTTCGGACGGCCCGGCCGCAACATTGTGAAAGACCGGCTGCCGGCATTGGTCAAAAACGACTCGATCGATCTGATCATTGCCAACGGCGAGAACTCGGCAGCCGGATTTGGCATTACTCCGCAGTTGGCGGAGGAACTGTTCGAGTTGGGGATTGATGTGCTCACGTCCGGCAACCACATCTGGGATAAGCGCGAGATCATCGATTTCTTCCGGATGGCGGACGGGAACCCGCACAGTCCCTCGCGGCGACTCCTTCGTCCCGCCAATTATGCGCCGGACCTGCCCGGCGGTGGGGTTTACCAGGGTCGCAAGGGCGAGTCCGAGTATGCGGTGATCAACCTGCAGGGGCGGGTTTTCATGGCATCGAACGACGACCCGTTTCGCACGGCGGACCAGTTGCTCAAAGACATCAAGGCGAAAATCATCCTCGTCGATATCCACGCGGAAGCCACTTCCGAAAAAATCTCGCTGGGCTGGTACCTGGATGGACGGGTCACCGCCGTCGTGGGAACGCATACGCACGTGCCGACCGCGGATGAACGGGTCCTGCCGAACGGCACCGCTTACATCACCGACGTGGGTATGACCGGCCCTTACGACGGAGTGATCGGGGTCAAGAAAGAGCTCGTGGTGGGCAAGTTCTTGAACAACATGCCGGTGCGGTTTGAGGCAGCGAGCGGAGACGTCCGGTTGTGCGCGGTCGTGATTGACTGCGACGAGCAGACAGGCCGGGCGCGGAGTATTGAGAGAGTGATGGTGAGTTGAAAAAAAAGGTCAGGTTCTTAGGTGTCAGGCTTAAGGTCTTGGGTCTTCGCTCATAGGGTGGAGATGTTGGATATCCAGAAACCAAATGGCTTCCGCTGGCGGGACTCGGATGCTTACTTGTTCGACATTGACGGAACGCTCTTGCTTTCGAAGGATCGGACTCATCGGTATGCGCTCCATCGTGCCCTGCTCGACGTCTACCGAGTCGAGACCGCGATTGACGGGTTCGCCTACCATGGCAAGACTGATCTTGGGATATTGCGGGCGGCGCTGGAGCGCGCCGGCATCACGACCAGCGTGATTGACGACAGAATGTCGGAGGCGCTCGAAGTGGTTCGGCGAGATGCAGCCCAGAAGGCCCAGCATTTTACCCCGAACGTCTTACATGGGATCCGCGGTGTGCTCGAACGGCTGCTTAGCTCGGGGAAATTGTTGGGGGTGGCGTCGGGCAACCTCGAGTTGGTCGGATGGCTCAAGGTGCAAGCCGCGGGCCTGAGGGAATTCTTTGAGTTCGGTCGCTTCGCGGACGAGTGCGAATTGAGAGAGGACATCTTCCGGGCCGGCGTGGCGGAGGTACAGAGGCGGCTGGGACCGGCGGCAACTGTTTGCTTTGTTGGAGATACTCCGAACGACGTGCGCGCGGCCCGGGTCGCCGGCGGACGGGTGATCGCGGTTGGCACGGGCATCTTCGCGGTTGGCACGGGCATCTTCAAGGTCGAGGGGTTGGCATGCCACGGGCCCGACGCCACCATTGGTTGCTGCAGCGAGCTTTTGGCATTGTAGTGTAGTTGGCTGCAGAAAAAGCCAGTTTTGACTCGCGCGGGGTCGTCCCTCCGGGATTCGAGTGTTGTCTTCCGCTTTTCCCGGCACCGACGCGCTGGGCTAGGCTGGTTTGCCTCTCTGGGGCGGGACTCTGGGACCTGCTTTGCCCGCCCGGGCGGTCGATGAAGTTCGTTCCCACTCACCGACTGAGACTGAACGCGCTTCGCTACCCAAAAGCAATTGCGATAGGCAATTTTTTCTCATCCCGCAAGACCGGACTAATTGTCTAGAGCCCTTCCATCCCGCTAAAAACCAAAGGTACTACGCCTGCAAGAATCCCGCGGGCGAGCGTTCTAATCCCGGATACAATCGTGGGGATGCAAGCTTGGCGGTCCATTCTAGCGGTGTTGTTGGCGGTATCGGCTGCTTGGGCTGCCGGCCAGCCTGCTGCCCCGGCGGCGGTGAATTGCGCCAACGGCGTGCCCGGAATCCCGGCGTGCGTGCTTAGCCAGAAGGCCCGTGGTGAGGCGAAGAAGGCCTTCGAGCGGGGCATGAAGCTCCAGAAAGAACGGCATCTCGATGAGGCTCTGCCCGAATTCGAGAAAGCGGCCGATCTTGTTCCGCACGATGTCCAATATGTGACCCTGCGCGAGATGGTCCGCCAACAACTGGTCTTCGATCACCTCCAGCGGGGAAATGCAGCGCTGGCGGGCGGCTCACAGGTGCAGGCGTTCGGAGAGTTCCGCACCGCACTGCACATCGACCCTACGAATGATTTTGCTCGGCAGCGGCTGAGCGACACGATGGGGGGCAGCACCGCCGTTCAGCGGCAGTCGCCACGGCTGGTTGAGGCGACGGAGCAGATCCGGCTGGCTCCGCGCGACGCGTCACAGAGTTTTCACTTTCGCGGGGATTCGCGGTCGTTGCTGACCCAGGTCGCGGCCCCCTACGGAGTGGTGGCTACCTTTGACGACTCGGTGGTTAGCCGGCGCGTTCGTTTCGACGTTGAGAACGTCGACTTCTTCACAGCGATACGCCTGGCGGGGGCGGTTACCAAGACGTTTTGGTCGCCACTGGAGGCGAACCAGATACTGATTGCCGCCGACTCCACGGAAAATCACCGGCTGTTCGACCGCATGGGTCTGCGGACCTTCTACATCCCCAATGTTGGTTCGCAACAGGAGTTGACAGACCTGGTGAACGTGCTGCGGACCCTGTTTGAAATGAAGTTTGTCACGTCGAATTCGCAGTCCAGTACGATCACCGTACGCGCGCCCCAGAACGTGCTAGATGCCGCGAGCCGCTTCCTGGAGGAACTGGGTTCGGGACATCCGGAAGTGATGCTGGACATCAAGGTGTACCAGATCAGCCGCACGCTGGTGAACAACTTCGGGATGCACATTCCGAACCAGTTCAACCTGTACAACATTCCGATCGCGGCCCTGGGACTCACCCTGGCAGGGGGCCAAAATATTCAGGACCTGATCAACCAGTTGATTGCCAGCGGAGGCATTAACCAGGCGGACAGCACGGCACTCTCCGCGTTACTGGCGCAGTTGGGAGGAAACGCGAGTTCTATCTTCAGCCAGCCGCTGGCCACATTCGGGGGCGGTCAATCGCTGACGGGCATCAGCTTGGGGACAGTGGGCGCGACCCTTTCGAGGAACGAATCGCAGGTGCGAACGCTCCAGCATGTGACGCTACGAGCCTCGCAGGGCAAAGATGCCACCATGAAGCTGGGATCGCGGTATCCAATCATCAACGCGAGTTTTGCTCCGATCTTCAATACCAGTGCAATCTCACAGGCCATCCAGAACAATTCCTTCATCGCGCCGGTTCCTTCCTTTAGCTATGAAGACATCGGGATCAATCTGAAGGTGAAGCCGGTCGTCCACGGAGAGACAGACGTAAGTCTGACGGTTGAAATGAAGCTGCGGGCGTTGACCGGATCCAGTGCCAACGGTGTGCCGATCATCGGGAATCGCGAGTACACGGGAAGCATCAACTTGAAGAACGAGCAGCCGGCCGTGGTTGCCGGCGAAATCACGACGACCGAACAGCGGAGCCTGAGCGGCATTCCTGGGGTCGGCCAGTTCCCTGTGCTCAGCCGCGCGGTCGCGTCCAACACCAAAGAGAAGGACACGAACGAACTCCTGGTGGTCATCACGCCGCACATCCTCAGCATCGCCGACACTTCGAGTTCGGAGATCTGGATGACCGGGATGAAGTGAGGCCGGATGTTCCGGGAAGGGGCCCTCCCGCCTAGCCTGTCGGTCGCCCATCCGGGCCGGGTGCCGTCTCCTGAAGAGGACTCGGGGTGCGAGCCGGTCAGCTAACCCGGCACTCACGTGCGGGGCTAACGGCAGGCGTCCCTGCGGGACTCATTTTCCTCTTCCTCCACTCCACTTTTCCTCCAACCCCACCCAGCGTTTGCGCTGCGGGGTTAAATGAACCGCGTCGGCTCCGACCATTGGATTTTAATGCTGCCTCCCATCGCGGTGACTCAAGAGGTCGTTCCAGAACACCGGGTGACAAGCTGGCCACTGTTGCCCGGGACATTTCGAATACGGATTCACTGTTTGGCGGCGAAATCCACAATGCCCTTCAGCACATCGTGGGGCACCTGGGTAACGTTCCCAATCCGGCGGCCGTTGATGAAGACGGTCGGGGTTCCGGTGACGCCGACTGACTGACCCAGGGCAACGGACTGATCCACGCGTGTTTTCGTATCGGCTTTGGCGGCACAGGCGGCGATATCCGCGCCTTTGGCTCCGGCCTTGTCGGCAATCCCGGTCAGCTTCTCGTCGGCGTTGGACTCGGTGATGTTGGCCTGCTCGTCGTAGGTTCCTTGGACAAACTTCGAGAATGCATCTTTGGAGCTGCGGCCGATACAGTCGGCGTAGGCGGCTCCCTTGGCGGCCCAATTGTGCATGGGCAGGGGAAATTGCTGGAAGACAAAACGGGTGTTCGGTTCCTCGCCGAGCAGCTTTTCGATGACGGGCTGGGCCTCCTTGCAATGTGGACACTGCAGGTCGCTGAATTCCACGATGGTCACGGGCGATTTTTCGGGACCACGCACTGGGCCATTGACGCCCTTCTTGAGCGCCTCCCAGGCGGGGGCATAGGGCTTGGCCCCGAATGGCATGATGTCGCCGGTCAGGGCGTGCGTTCCATCGGGCGTTACGTAGAGAGTGGTTACACTCTGTCCCTGAGGATTCGTGATCACGACCGTAACCTCGGTCAGGCCCTCGGCCACCGCCGGCTTGATGGACGTGACTTTCCAGGTAATGGTCGAGTCATAGCCGAAGGTCTGCTGCATGAAGGAGTTCACGGTGTCTTCGGTAGGAAGATTAACCGAAGGCTTCTCCTGGGAAAGGGCGAAGGCAACCATGAGCAGGAATATGGTGGATGCAAGAATCAATTGACGACGCATGCGTTCCTTTCGAATTTGCGGAGGTAGTTCGCGAGCCTGCCGCTTTTGCGATTTCGGCGCAGCCTCTGAAGGGGCGGTGACAAGCCAACAACTTGCGGCACGCCTGAAGCCGGGCCCTGACACAAATCCTGATTTTTCCAGCGCCCTGCCCCGGCCGTCGCCCTAGGTTCCGTCGAATCCTCATGCCTCCGATTTGGCCGCGATCGGTAAACGGCGTCCGTATCCGAAGGCCTTGGCGGAGATTTTGATGCCGGGCGCGGCTTGCTGGCGCTTGTATTCAGCGCGATCGACCATGCGGACGACCCTTTGGATCAGTCCGAGATCGAAACCACGATCTTTCGCGATCTGTTCCGCCGAGCGTGATTCCTCAACGTAGTCTTCGAGGATGGCATCGAGAACGTCGTAGGGTGGCAAGCTGTCGCTGTCCTTCTGATCCGGCCGCAGCTCCGCAGAGGGCGGTTTTTCGAGGCTAGCTTTGGGAATGACGGGGCGGCCCGAGTTCAGGTAGTGGCTGATCTTGTAAACCAGGGTCTTCGGAACATCGGAAATCACGGCCAATCCACCGACCATGTCGCCATAGAGCGTGCAGTAGCCCACGCCGAGTTCGCTTTTGTTTCCGGTGGAGAGCACGATGGCGTTGAACTTGTTGGAGAGCGCCATGAGCAGCGAGCCGCGGGCCCGGGCCTGAATGTTTTCCTCGGTAACGTCTTCCCTTAACCCGGCGAACACGGCCTTTAGAACACTCCGATAGCTATTGCAGATATCTGTGATGGGAAGCAGCTCGAAACGGATGCCTAGGTTGGCGGCCAGGGAGCGTGCGTCGTCGATGGAACCCTCGGACGAGTACGGCCCGGGCATGCCGACGCCGATCACATTCTCCGGACCCAGCGCATCAGCCGCGATGACGGCGGTTAAGGCGGAATCGATGCCGCCGCTGAGGCCGATGACCACCTGTTTGAATCCGCACTTGCGTACGTAGTCACGGGTGCCGAGAACCAAGGCGGCGTACGCGCTGGCCTCCTCGCCTTCGATCTGCGGGTGAAGCTCGCCCTCGAGGGTGCTGGAATCAAAGTAGACGATGTCCTCCTCAAACGACTTTGCCTGAGCGATGACCTTTCCTTCGCGATTCAACACCAGGCTGGACCCGTCGAACAGCAGGCTGTCGTTGCCGCCGACCTGGTTCACCATCACGACCGGGATTTTGTCGGTGCGCGCGATGGTGGCGAGCATGTCGCGGCGGAGTTCCCGTTTGCCCAGCCAGAAGGGCGAGGCTGAAATATTCAAGACGAAATTACCTCCTGCCCGCACCAGGGCTTCAATGGGATCGACACCGTAGAGCCGTTTGTTCCAGAAGTCCTTGTCATTCCAGGCGTCCTCGCAGATGGTGAGGGCCATGCGATTACCGCAGAAATCGAACAACTCCTGGCTCTTGGCCGGTGCAAAGTTGCGCATCTCGTCGAAAACGTCGTAGGTGGGCAACAGCATCTTGGACTGCAGGAACGCCAGCCGGCCATCCCGGAGCAAGGCGGCGGAGTTCATCACGGATTTTCCCGTCTCTGCGTGAGCGGGCGTAACCAAGCCGCAAATGACCGCGATTCCCTTGGTCTCAGCGGCGATGCGATCTACCGTCTCCCGATTTTTGGCGACAAAAGTGGGACGTTCTACGAGGTCGCGAGGCGGGTAGCCGCACACCGAAAGTTCCGGGAACAGGATCAGGCCCGCCCCGGCCGCCTGGGCGCGGTGAGAAAAGTCGATGATCTTCTGGGCGTTGCCCGAGAAGTCCCCTACCATCGGGTTGATCTGGCCGAGGGCAATTTTCACACTTCCAGTCTAAAGCCCTACGGCCGCTGACGCCAAGTTGAGGCGCGGGCGGCGGACGTCAGTTGGGTCCCGAGGTAGGATCTTGGCCGGGCGGAGGAAGCGGTGCGGCGGGAGGCCTGGAAGAGGGACTGGTAGCTCGTACCGGATCGTTGGTGTCCGCTTCTTCTCCCGGGCGATGCAGGGTGGGTGCGCTGGCGGGCCTGTCCGGCTCGCCTTTCTCGGTGGCCACCTTGGTAGCCGACTCGAGGTCTATTTCTTTTTCTGTCCTGACGATTTTCTGGCCATCGACCTTCATGACCTCAAGGCGCACCACTTCGTCGCCGATGAAGCGCACGAATTCGACATCCTGGGGTGGATCACCGTAGATCCATTCCTCAAATTCGATCTCGTCTTGGTGCTCGCGAACTTTCTTGGGGGGACGGCCCTTGGCATACGTCACCATGTCGTGATTCATACCGACCAGCACGCGATGGTTCTGAATCGCTTCCTTCACTTTGGGCGGAACGGTTTCGAGATAGGCTTCTTCCGGTGATTTTGAGTCGAAATCGAGAACTGGGCGGAGTATTTCCTTGAATTCATGCCCGGTCATCTCAGGAATGTAGCTGTCGAAGTACACGTTGACGAAGGAACCGCGAGCATTGGCATTCGAGTCGGAGGGTGCAATGGGCACAGAGGAGCCACTGGCTCCGCCGATGCTGATGCGCTGGTACCACTTCTGCTTCCGAACCGGGCCGCCGTTGATTTCCACGTGGATGTAGTTGTCCTTGAAAACGACGTCCGTGATGCGGGCGGCATCGCCGTTCTTGGCGGCCGGTCCCCACACAGCCATCAACTGCTGCAACTCCGCGCCACTCGGCCTGACAACTCCATCCTTCAGCTGCAAACCGTCGCGGCCCATGGGGAATGGCGAACGCACGTAAACCAGCTCTGCGTTGACCAGCTTGACGAGCTCCATGCGGGTTTGTTTGGAGATCCTGGGAGGCGGCGAGGCGGCGGATGCGGTCGGATTCTGATCGCCCGCGGATGCCACGGCCACAACGACAGCGATGAAAAGCAGCAGGGCCGTGTTGCGGCGATACTTCATGGGACACCCCGAGGGCCGACTCACTGAACATTATAGCGCCGGTTGCAGATCGCTCAAGCCCGCAAACCAGAAGTTATGAGGCGAAGCGAAGACCGTCGCGGGCAAGCTGCAACGGGAGAACGCGTCCACCGCTGTCGCCGATGGCGGTGGCCACCCGGCTGACGGTGCCCTTTTCGACCAGGAAAATCACACAGCCTCCGCCGCCCGCACCACAGACCTTCGCAGCCCGGCCGCCGTGCTTCCCTGCTACGGTGATCAGCTTGTCGATGAGCGGCGTCGTGATGCCGGGCGCGTTGGTGCGGCGCAGCTTCCACTCTTCGCGCAGCAAGCGAGCGACCTCGTCCCACTGCGCGTGCAGGAGGGCCTGGTACATGGAGCGTGCGATCTCGGCGATTCGTTCGAAGTTGCGGAAAACGCGCTTGTCACCGTTGATATGGGCCTTGAAGACTTCCCAGTTATTGATTCCCGATTGCCGGGGCGCACCAGTGTAGGCGAGCACGAAGCGGGATTCGATTTCGTCCGGCGACACCGGTACGGATTCGCGATGGATTCCGTCCGCGTTCAGGTGGATCGCGCTCACGCCCCCATAGAGCGCGGGATAGTAGTCCTGACATCCGGTGGGGACATTGATGATCTGCGCCTCGATGTTCTGGGCGATTACGCGCATCTGTTCGAAAGTCAGATTGCGGTCCGTGAACCGGGCGAGGGCTGCGGTGGCGGCGATCATGAGGGCAGACGAGCCGGAGATTCCAGCGCCTGCAGGCGACTCAGAGTCGGTTTCGACGAGCAGGCCTTCTTTCGGTGCAAAGAATTGCAGCAGGCGCGCGGCCAAGGGCAACCGGAAGCGGCGCGCCTGGCGCAGTTCGTCGAAGCTCGCAAAGGTCTCTTCGCGGCGCGTGTCGAGTGAGCGTAGGTGGATCCGTCTTCCCTTCAGGGGAGTGATTCGGCAGCTGGTCAGAATGTTGACCGCGAAGTTAAGCGTCAGCGCCCCGGAATGGAACAGGTACAGGGGCCAGAGGTCGATCGTTCCGCCGGCAAGATCGGCACGACAGGGAGCTAAGGCCAGGATCGTGCCCTTGTCGAACATTCGAGAAGACTCCATGCAAAATTTGTACCACGGCCGAGGTGTCGGACGGAGGCGGGCAGGCGTCAGCCGTCCCCTGGAACCTCGAGAACAAAGCCCCCCGGGGAGCCCGCAGACTAAGGCCACGCTTGAGCAGGGGGGGCCCTCCGCCGACGGGCAAGGACCATTCGAACCCGCTCAGGGCGGGTGCCCCTCAACCCCCCGAATGCGCCATCCTCGGCCGGATGAGGGCCGCCGGGAGCCGATTTTCCCGCAACTCGTTGTGATCTCCCGTTGACAAGACGCCCTATTTGTCAGACACTCGCCCCAAGCAGTCCCTTCGTCGCAGTGTTCATGAAACTTGCAACTCTGGCCGTTCGCTAGGAGTTTGCGCATGGCAGATCCATGGGTTAGGCCTCCCTCCCCAGGTCCCCCGGACCCTGGAGCTCCCTCTCGGCCCGAAAACGAAGGGCGGCCCTCCAACGGAAAGACCCACCCAGCTGACGATTACCTTCTGGTCGACCGCTTGCGTGAAGAGGCAGCGCTCGGACGGATGGACCTGGACAGTATCCTGTCGGAAGCGACGCACGCGGCGCGCTATTTCACCGACGCCACCGGTGCGGCTCTTGCGCTCTGGAGTCAAGGAGTCGTGATCTGCCGGGCCCGGTCGGGTGAGGCTGCGCCTCCGCTGGGCGCCAAACTGGATGTGAATTCCGGTGTCTCGGGCGAGTGTCTACGCAGCGGCCGCTCCAAGCGCTGCAACGATACGCTCACAGATCCTCTCGTCGACGCCAGCGTTTGCCAGGAACTGGGCATTCGATCGCTCGCGGCCGTGCCTTTGCGCGGCGAGCGGGGCGTGGTTGGAATCCTCGAGGTGTTTTCGGATCGCCCCTACGCTTTCTCCGACGCTCACATCACGCTGCTAAAGCAGCTTGCCCAGATTGCGGTTACAGGAAGAGCGAAGTCTGTACCGATAGCGAGTCCGCCTCCGCTGAGGACCCCGGTGCAAGCGGACGTGGCGGCACCGCCCGCTCGCTTTGAGGAAACTCAGGCGGCCCCCAGACGCGGCTTTTGGCCGCTACCGATCTCTTGGCCGCTACGGATGAGGGGTGAGGAAGGGCGGCCGTTAAGGCTGGCGGCGGCTGGCCTCCTGTTGGTGATCGTGGCAGGACTCGGCTGGACGTTGAGCCGGGGGCGCGGAGGCAGGAATCCAGCAACCCAATCGGTGCAGGCCGCCACTAGTCCGGTTCCTGCCCTGACATCGGCGGGCCCTCCGGACGCCACTCTGACTGTTGGTCCGTCGACCATGAATCTGGTCAAGCCGACCCGATTTGGATCGAAGCCTGCTCCGGAGGTGGCTGCTGGCGATATCGTCCAGCGCGCATCGACATCCGTAGTGATGGATCGCGCGCCCACTCCCGAGGACAATGCCCAGCCGACCACGAGCGGCTCGGGATCGCGAAAGGAAGTGAGCGAAGAGGTCCAGGCTCCGGACACGACTGTGCTGAGTTCCGGCATGCAGGCCGACGCGACACAGATACCGCAGGGTCTGGCAAGCACCCAACCCGTGTTGCCTGCGATGTCGCTTCGCACGTCGCAAGGGGTCAGCGGAGGCACACTCACGCATCGGGTATCCCCTATCTATCCAGCGCAGGCGCGGCTGCAACGCGTGGAAGGTCCGGTAGCCCTGGATGCGGTGGTGGGAGAGGACGGGAACGTCCACGAGGTAAAAATCTTGAGTGGCAACCCGATCCTGGCGATCGCAGCCCGACAAGCCGTGGAGCAGTGGCGCTACCAGCCGTTCCAGTTGAACGGAAAGCCGGTGCCCATACACACCCAGATCACCATTCAATTCAAGCTACCTTAAGGGCGGACATCGGAGGGTGGCGCCAGCGATCTGCGGCAGATCGTGGTTAGAGAGGGCTTACGCCAGATTGAGTACCTGCCTGACCGTACCCCGTGATTTTTGGATTTTTTCTTGCAACAACGTGATCGCGTAGATCAGCTGCTCGGGACGCGGCGGGCAGCCCGGCACGTAGACATCCACCGGAATTACCTGGTTCACACTCTGCACAAGCGCGTAATTGTTGAACACGCCGCCAGACGTGGCGCAGGCGCCCATGGAGATTACCCACTTGGGTTCGGGCATCTGCTCCCAGAGCTGGCGGATGACCGGCGCCATCTTGTTGGAGACGCGCCCGGCGATGATGATCAGGTCCGACTGACGCGGAGACGGGCGGAAAACTTCTGCGCCGAAGCGGGCGATATCAAAGCGTGAAGCGCCCATCGACATCATTTCGATCGCGCAGCAAGCCAGGCCGAACGTCATGGGCCAGATGGAGCTCTTGCGCACCCAGTTGATGGCCGAGTCGAGCGTGGTCAGCACCAAGCCTTCCGGAGTCGGGCTTCCGTAGGTCAGGTCCTTGACGACTTTCTTGCCGTTCTCGACGGTGACGTAGGGCCCGAAATTCAATTCGCTGCTCATGAAGGTATTTTAAACCACGACCGCCCCCTAGGACGCAGAAGCAGGTCTCGGGGCCCTTCGCGGAGTTGCGAGTGTGAGCCCTTCCGACTTCTCCCTTCGACCCGACCAAGTGACCGCCGACGCTCCCAAGGAGCATCCGCGAAAAGGGGGTACGGTTTCCCGGTAGCCGACAGCGTGTGTGGAACGGAGCGGATCAGGATTGCCGAAGCGAGTCGAGGGAAGGGCAAGAAAGTCATCGACACCTGATTCGAACGGAATCAAGCTGGATGGATTGAACCCGACCCTTCTCTGTGGTTACGGCGCCCAGGCATTTCGCCGGGCCCGAAGTCGATCGAACGCACCTGGCCTGGCACGCCTGGCCATCATCGAGGTTGGGGGGAGTAGACCGGTCGGGCGTTGACCCTACGGCGAACGGTGGGCCGAAAAGGCCTACCCGGGAAAATCTTGTCGCCGGGGACCTAGACTAAGGGTTCACTACCACCTTCCCGAACATCTGGCTGTTCTCAAGGTACTCGTGGGCGGCGCGGATCTGCTGTAGCGGGAAGGTGCGGTCGACCACCGGCTTCAACTTTCCACTGAAAACATGCCTCAGGACCTCGTGAAGATCGCTCATGGTCCCCATGTAGGAGCCCAGCACCGCCAGCTGACGAGCGAACAGGAAACGCAGGTCAATGTTGGCTTGCGGGCCGGTGGTCGCCCCGCAGGTGACAAGCTGGCCCCCGGGTTTGAGGGCTTTCATGCTCTCGTTCCAGGTGGCGGCGCCTACGTGTTCGATCACGATGTCTACGCCCGTTTTGTTGGTGATCCTGCGGACTTCGTCACCAATCTTTTGCTCGTAGTGGTTGATGACATAGTCGGCACCGACCTCGCGCGCTTTCTGGAGTTTGCGCTCGTCTCCGGCGGTGGCGATCACGGTCGCCTGGAAGAACTTGGCGATCTGGATAGCGGCACTCCCCACACCGGAGTTCGCGCCCAGGACCAGCACGGTGTGTCCGGGGCGGATCGACGCACGCCCAGTCAGCATGTGGAAGGCAGTCAGGAAGACGAGTGGGACGCTGGCGGCTTCGTTGAAGCCGAGGCTGTCGGGAATGGGAATCACGTTCACCGCGGGGACCGCCATCCGTTCACAGTTGCCACCGTCCACGAGATTTCCGAGAGCAGTGAATTCGCGGCAGAAGTTCTGGCGTCCAGCGACGCACTGTTCGCAACGATTGCAGAAGTACATCGGGGCCAACAGCACACGCTGGCCGGGCTCAAGGCCGGTAACGTACTCGCCGACCTCGACGACCTCGCCAGCGACGTCGCTGCCAAGGATGTGGGGCAGCTTTACTCCGGGAATTCCCTTGCGGACCCACAGGTCAAGATGGTTCAGGGCGCAAGCTTTCACACCAATCAGGACCTGGTCTTTGCGGGGCTTGGGATCAGGCACGTCTTCGTAGCGAAGAACTTCGGGACCACCGAATTCATAGAAGATGGCGGCTTTCATGAGCACGCTCCGTCAAACCATGACTCTGGCCGATGTTCAAGCTAGCACATCCTCCGCAAACATCTGGTTCGTACAGGGTTGCCCCGGGAGACCGTCTCCCAGACTCCCGGCGGCGTTTGACTTGCCGCGAGTTTGACTTGCCCTGCGAAAGGCCGAATAATCAGCTTCGGATGGACATTTACGAAGAAATCGTCAAGCTGCGGCGCGCAGGACGACGGGGCGCGGTGGCGACCATCGTCAACGTGCGCGGCTCGATCCCCTCCTTCAAGACGGCGAAGATGCTGGTGCGCGACGATGGGTCGATCGTCGGCACCATCGGCGGAGGCTGCGTGGAGGCCGACGTGTGGCAGGCCGCCCGCCAGGTGATGGAAGAAGAACGGCCCCGGACGCTGACCTTCAATCTGAATCAGGATCCGAAATACGATACGGGATTGGTCTGCGGGGGCACGCTGGACATTTTTATCGAACCCCTGTTACCTCATGCGTTACTTTATATTTTCGGAGCAGGGCACGTATCTATAAGCCTTTATAGGATCGCGAATGGTGCAGGATTCGATGTGATTGTGGTCGACGATCGCGAAACTTATGCGAGCCGGGAGCGTTTCCCCGAGGCGCAGCAAGTCATTGCCGAGGATTTCGATCAGGCGATGGCCCGCCTGGTACCAACTGAGTCCGCCTACATCGTGATTGTGACGCGCGGCCACCGCGATGACATGCGGGTGCTGCGCTGGGCGGTACAGACCAAGGCCCGCTATGTGGGAATGATCGGATCGAAGCGGAAGACGATCGCGATTTTTCGTGAATTGCAAAAGGAAGGCCTCCCGGCCAGTTTGTTTGAACGGGTGTACGCACCGATCGGGCTGGACATTGGCGCCGGCACCCCCGAGGAAATCGCGGTATCCATCACCGCCGAGCTCATCGCCGTCCGGCGCAAGGCCGAACGGGAGTTGCCTCACATGAGCTGGTTCCGGGGCCACCGGGCCGAGGCTTCAGATGACCATCTGGTAGAAGACCCTCACAAAAAGCTTTAGCCGCGGACAAAGGCGCCGCCCCTGACTTCCCTCCGGGTTTCTGCTATCTTCGCGGCATGAGTCGGGCGCTGAGCTTGTGCGGGGTAATTCTGGCAGCCGGTGAATCGCTCCGGATGGGCACCGACAAGGCGTTACTGCCTTGGCCCCCCGTTGTCGCCGGTCAGCTTCCCGAAGGGACATTCCTGTCCGCCGCGATTCACTCGCTCGCGCTTTCCACCGACATGGTGATCGTCGTGGCTGGCAAGAACCAGAACAATCTTGCTCCCATCGTTTATGCGAGCGGCGCGTTTCGGGTGGTGAATCCGGACCCCGATCGGGGGCAGCTCAGTTCTCTACAGGTTGGCTTGCGAGAGGTTCTGAACCGGGGCCGCGATGCGGCCGTGGTTACGCTCGTGGACCGTCCCCCGGTCAGCACAGCGACTGTCGAGAAACTGTGCGCTGCGTTTCGATCGGCGACCTCCCGATGGAAATGGGCGGTGGTGCCGCAGTACGCCGGCAAGCATGGGCATCCCATCGTGCTGGCGCGCGAAATGATCGAAGCGTTTTTCAAGGCGCCGGCCACCGCTACGGCGCGGGAGGTCGAGCACCAGAACCAGGAGCACGTCGAATACGTCGACCTGAACGAGCCGCTGGTCACGATCAACGTCAACACTCCCGAGGAATATGATGCCCTGCAAAGCGTCGTTCGCATGCTCCGCGACTGAATCGTATCCGTTACAATCTGTTTCTGCCAGGATAGCTTCCCTGGATCCGACGCAGGTCCGCGCGGCTTGGTCGCGCCGGAACATCCCGCATCGAGAAGAGGCCCGTGTCCCCATTCGCTGCTGCCGATCGCGCCAACGCTTTCATCGATTCGATTCTCCGCTTGGACCCACAAGTTGCCGTTTTTGACTGCGACGGCACGCTTTGGTCGGGCGACGCGGGAGAAAGCTTCTTTGCCTGGGAACAGGAAGAGAAACTGGTTCCGGAGGACATCGCGCGCTCGATGCGCGCGCGCTATGCGGACTACAAAGCCGGCAACGTGACGGAAAACGCTATGTGCGGCGAGATGGTCACCATGCACCAGGGCATGATCGAGGCCGACGTCCAGCGGACGGCCACCCGGTTTTTCGACCTGAATTTTGTGGAACGGATCTTCCCCGAAATGCGGGAACTGGTGCGGCGGCTGCAGCTGCAGGGATGCGACGTATGGGCGGTGTCGTCGACCAATGAGTGGGTGATCCGCGCGGGCATGCGGCATTTCGGGATTGCGCGCGATCATGTTCTGGCCGCGGCAGTCGCGATCGAAAAGATGCGGATTACAGACCGACTGGTGCGCATCCCGAGCGGAGATGGCAAGCCGAAAGCCATCCGCGAAGTGATCAAGAAGAACCCGGATGCAGCCTTCGGGAATTCGCGCTGGGACGCGGACATGCTCGAGATCGCGCGGTACGCGTTCGCCATCAATCCCAACCCGGACCTGGAAAAGACCGCGCGGGAGCGCGGGTGGAGCGTGCATTTCCCGCTACCTGGGGCAGGCTGAGGTGGTTGGGTCGACCGCTTGGCATCAGCCTTCCAAAGGTTTGGAACCGGCCACCGCACCGAACCGGCTTCGCAAGTGCGATTGCAGCTTGACTGTCCCGGCAAATCTGACTTATGTTCTCTTGCAAAGGTCGGTGCGATACGTCTCTCCCCCACGGACATGTCACTTCGCAGGCCTGAGAAAAATTGTGTTTACGGAGGGCCTCATGGCTTCTTCGAGCCCCTGGGATAACGCAGAGAACTACTATTGGGTGGTCATCTGCAAGAATCGGAAGTTCCACGATCATCAGAATGTCTTCAGCGGGCACAAGATTCCGCTGGGCGAGACCGACGCATTCGCCCCTCCGCCGACGGTTGACTCCCGGTTGAGGGTGAAGTGCGATGAATGCGGCGAGGAGTATTCGTATGATCCCGTGGACGTGGTGAGATTCCAAATGCAGCTTGCCTCGGACTTCAAACCGCACCCGCTGTTTGCATGAGGTCAGAGATCGCCTTCTCGCAGCCATTCCGGCGTTAGAGTTCTTTCAGCAACGCGGCCAGGGCATCCATCGCAAGGTAACTGGCGTGGGTGGAAGCCTCCGGCAAGCCGCCGATCTTCTCCAGAAGGTCTTCTCTGCGCACTTTGCGTGCCTCCTCCAGAGTCTTTCCCTGGACCAGTTCGGTCAGTGCCGAACCGCATGCCATCGCAGGCACGCAGCCCTTCGCGAGGAAGCGGACCTCTGTGATGCCTCCAGCCGCCGTCTTAGCGGTCAACTGGAGAATGTCACCGCAGGCGGGGTTTTCAATCTGGACAGCGGCGTCGGCGTCTTCGACCTGACCGGGGTTGCGTGGATGCTGAAAGTGGTCGAGGATCTGGGGTGAGTACATTTCCGAGCATTGTAAATACTCCAAGGCGCGCAGCAACCCAGTCTGGGCGTTTTTCGTTGACGCCGAGGATGAACTTGTGGGTACCAGAGCAAGCTCCAACTTTGCGCGAAACCGATTTAAGATGGCTCACGAAGCTAGCTTCCGCATGACCCCGGATTACACACCACGCCGCATCGTCAGTCTCCAGCCCAGCGCAACCGTCATCCTGCGCGCCATCGGGCGGCTTGATCGCCTGGTCGCGTGCACGAAATATTGCCTAGACGTCTGTCCCGAGGCGGGCTTGGGACGGGCGATCGTGGGTGATTCCTGGAGGGCGAAGCATGCCGAGATCGTCTCGGCCAAGCCGGACCTGGTGATTGCCGCGGTTCCTTACCAGGAGAAGGCGGTGGCGGAGATTTTGAAAGCCGGCGCGCGGTTTCTCGGTTTGGCGCCGAAAACTCTGGCGGATATCTACACCGACGTCGCCACCATCGCCGGTGTAATGGGCGTTGCGAATCGCGGCGAACAGGTGGTGGCCGCCATGCAGGAGGAGACCGATCGAATGCGCACCCAGACGGAGAGGCTGCCGCGACCACGGGTGTTCTGCGAGGAATGGGGCAAACCGCTCATTGCTTCGCAACCCTGGGTCGCGGAGTTGGTCGAAGCGGCGGGAGGGAAATTCGCGGGCGCACCCGGCTTGCAACACACCTTCGAGAAAATTCGTGAACTGGATCCCGACGTACTGGTGGCTGCCTGGTGTGGAGCCGGCGATCGGGTGCCGCTCGAAAAGATTGTCCGCGACCGCGGCTGGGCCGAGGTGCGAGCCGTCCGCGAGGGCCGCGTGTACTGCATTCGCGATGAGTTCCTGAATACTCCGGCGCCCACTCTGACTTTCGGCTTGCAGGCACTTGCGGCGGCCATTCACCCCGAACGCTTTCCCCGGGTTGGCGGACTCAGATGTATGTCTGACGTATCCGGTCAGTCACGCGCTCGGAAAGCGACTGTGGTTTAAGATTGAAGTCATGAATGCTTCGTCCACGATTGAGAAGATCGAAGCGAAAAACCTGGAGTCGGTCGAAGACTGCTCACCTCTTGTCGGCGAGAACTCAGAAAGCTCCCCTTCATGAAAGTGGAAAGAGGCAAGGTCCGAGCGCCCGAAATTGGACGCTTGTGGTTGAATTCTCCGCCGCTGAGCTTCCGTCAGTTGCGCGGACGAGTCGTACTGGTCGACTTCTGGGATTACACCTGCGTCAACTGCATCCGGACTCTGCCCTACGTCCAGGCTTGGCACGAGCGCTATGGGGGCAAAGGGCTCACCGTGATTGGAGTGCACACGCCAGAATTCACGTTCGCGCAGTACGAATCGAACGTGGAACGCGGCATTCGCGAGTTCGGGCTGACCTATCCCATCGTTGTCGATAGCGATCGGGAGATCTGGAAGGCTTTTGCGAACCGTTACTGGCCGACCAAGTATTTGCTCGACAAAGAGGGCTACCTGCGCTACGCCCACTTCGGGGAAGGGACCTATCGTGAGTCGGAAGAAGCAATCCGGGAACTCCTTCGAGAGGTCAATCCAGCCCTGGCCTTCCCGCCGTTGATGGAGCCGGTCCGAGCCGAAGATCAACCGGGCGCCGTCTGCTATCGGCCCAGCGGGGAGTTATACCTGGGTCACGGGCGCGGGCGCATCGGCAACGAGGGCGGATTCAAGGCCGATTCGATCGCCGACTATTCCCTGCCGGCCGAATTGCAGGAAAACTGTTTCTACGCCAAGGGCCGATGGGCCTCCACCGCCGAGTATTTTGAATCCGCTGGTGAGAGTGAGCACGCAATCGTCATGAAGTATGAAGGGGCGGGGGTGAATCTGGTGATGGCAGCGCCTCGCGGGAGTTCGTGCGAGGTCATAGTTCGCCAGGATGACAAGCCATTGACGCGGTCGCAGAAGACGGCCGACGTTCGTTTTCGGACCGTGAACGGCAAGGAGGAGAGCTACGTTGCTGTGCAGCAAGCCCGCATGTACCCACTGGTGGACAACCACGATTTCGGGACCCACCTATTGGAATTGACGTGTTCACCCGGTGTCGCAGCTTTTGCTTTCACTTTCACCAGTTGCGTGGATCCGTCACAGACCGCTGCGCCCGCTGCGGTCGAATCCCAATGATGAAACGAGTAGTCGCGGGCCTGATTGTGAAGGACGGGAAGGTCCTGGTGTGCCAGCGAACCCGCCATCAAACCATGCCGCTCAAGTGGGAGTTTCCCGGTGGCAAGATCGAGGAAGGCGAGCAGCCGCGCGATGCGCTGCGCCGAGAACTGGAAGAAGAACTGGGTATCGACGCGACCATTGGAGACGAGATGGCGCGGATCCGCCACGAGTACAAGAGTGGCAACTCGGTGGAGCTCCGCTTCTTCGTCGTGTACAAGTTCAAAGGAGAGATCGAGAATCGCATCTTTCGGGATTTGCGTTGGGCGAAGCGGACGGAGTTGCCATCGTTCGACTTCCTGGAAGCCGACCTCAAGCTGGTTTCGGACTTGGCTGCGGGGAAGGTTCTGTTGCAGCCTCCCGAAACTGTCTAGTCGAACATCCCAGCAAGACTTTGCCGCTGGGGACGCCGAGTCGACGCCCAGGGCGCTGCGGAGAAGACCTTCCAGTTCTCCGCCTTCCCGTTCTGTTCCAACTGAAATCGTCCTGGGAAATGAAAGAGGCGTCCCCGTGGCGATGCCTTAGGATCCAATTCTTCGACTTAGTTCAGTTCTGCGAACCGTCTTCCCGCTTGAGTATTGGATGGTCATCATCACTGTCGCTGGGTCCTGACGCACGACGCAGTTCCGGCGCCCCTTCCTTCCGGTCGTCCAGTTTGCGGCGGTTCTCGATCTTCGCCAGCCGGGCCTTCACTTCCTGAAATTCCGAGGTATCCACTTTGTACGAAGGTTGCGCAGGCAGCAGCTTCTGGATTTCCTCCTGCGACTTCTCCACCCGGTCGGGGGTTTGCGGATGGGTGTCGAAGGCCTTGGAGAGCGTGCCGGGTTTCTTCTTTTCCTGGGCCTCGATCTTCTCGAAGAACGCGGTGAACGACTGCGGATCATAGCCGCTCTTGTACATGTATTGGAGACCTAGGTAGTCGGCCTCAGCCTCAAAGCCGCGACTGAACTTGAGGAAGGTCACAGGCAAAGCCAAGCCGGCCGCTTCCTGGGCCGCGATTCCGATGCCGCCGCCCACCAGGATCAGCGGGATGGAAGCGAGCTGCAGCAGATTCCCGCGGGTATTTTCACGCGCGATGTGGCAAGCCGCGACGTGCGCGATTTCGTGCGCCATCACGCCCGCCAGTTCCGATTCGTTGTCCGCTGCCAGGATGAGGCCAGTATTGACGTAGAAAAAACCGCCCGGCAGAGCGAATGCGTTAATCGCGTCCGAGTCGATGACCTTGATCATGAACGGAACTTTCGAGTCCGAGTTCCGCACCAGGTTCTGGCCCAGACGGTTCACGTACTCGGTGACGACCGGATCCTTGATCAGCTTGGAACTGGAGTCGATCTGTTCGGAGTACTGGCGACCCATGTTGATCTGACCTTCGACGCTATACCAGTTCCCCACGCCTCGGCCGCACCCGACGTTGCGGTTCCCAATGGCATCGAGGTCGTTGATGCTGCCATCATGCTTGGCTTTCACCGGCTGGCTGGAAGAGGGCTCGTCCCCAGGGGCAGCCGACGCCAAACCGCTCGAGAAGAGGACAATCGCGATCGCCAGCCCGGTTGTGAGCAGAGATTTCATCGGAGCGCACCTCTTTAGGGACAACACCACCTACCGGTTAGACGCCAAAATGATGCCAAAGGTTGACCCGCTCTGGCAGCTTCTTCTTGCTGTCACTAGTGTACGCCGGTGGCTAAGTCCTATCCAGTCAACCCGCGTCAACTGGCCCGGCTGCGTAGGGTCCAGAACCACATGATGGTGAGGACAGTCATGATCACGGTGGTCGCCCAAGCAATGATGTTGTAGGCGCGGGAGTTGACGAAGTCCGCCATGAGGTCCTTCTTGTTCACCAGAAGCAGCATCAGGACGAGGATGGGCGGAACAGCCACACCGTTTATGACCTGCGAAAACACCGATATTTTGATGAGGGGCAGATCGGGGATCAAGATGACGCCGGCACCGGCCACAATCAGTATGGTGTAGAGCCAATAGAAGACGGGAGCTTCGCTGAACTTCTTCCCCACTCCCGACTCGAATCCCAAGCCTTCGCAAACCGTGTAGGCGGTCGAGAGCGGGAGGATCGAAGCCGCGAACAGCGACGCATTGAAAAGTCCCATCGCGAAGAGAATGTAGGCGTACTGATTGGCGAGTGGACGCAAGGCCTGGGCGGCGTCCTTCGCGTCGTTGATTTGGCGGTACCCGTGGACATAGAGGGTGGCTGCGCAGGCCACAATAATGAACCAAGCCACCACGTCGGTGAAGATACAGCCCGCGACGACATCGATTTGAGAGGCACGGTACTGGCGCCGGGTAACGCCCTTTTCCACAATGGACGACTGCAGGTAAAACTGCATCCACGGCGCTATCGTCGTTCCCACAACACCGATCGCCATGTACAGGTAGTCCTGCTGAAGGAAAACGCTCTTGGGGGGTGGCTTCACGGTCGCCACCAGCGCGTCCATCCAGGCTGGTTTGGCGAAAACACCTGCAAAAATGTAGGTTACGTAAAAGAACGATGCTACAAGAAAGACCTTCTCGACGGTCTTGTACTGCCCTTTCACCACGATCAGCCAGACAATCACCGCGCAGACCGGAACGGTGATGTATTTGGACAACCCAAAAAGCCCCAGGCTGCCGGCTATGCCGGCAAACTCGCCAACCACGTTGGCGAAGTTAAGGAGCAGGATCCCGACCATAACGAAAAACGTGATGCGGAAGCCGAATTCTTCTCGAATCAGATCGCTGAGGCCCTTGCCCGTGACGGCTCCCATGCGAGCCGCAATCTCTTGTACAACGATCAACGCCAGGGTGATGGGAACGAGGGTCCATAGCAGCGCGTGCCCAAACTGTGCGCCGGCAAGCGAATAGGTGTAGATGCCATTAGCATCGTTATCGACATTCGCGGTGATAAACCCGGGACCGACCACCGCGAAGAACAGCAGGATCCGGGTCTTCCAACGTCTCAGGAAGCTCATGGGCGCAGTTCACAAACATGAGAGGAGCAAACGACCAGACAGAATAAACGCCGAGATGAAATCTGGATAGGTGAAATCTGCAATTCCGTGCGAAAAGATTAGGTGCGATGCGGTTCTATTCGAGGTGAAGCACTCGAGCCTCCTCGAGAGCGCGGGGTGCAGGGAATTGGCTGCGGATCACTGCACCGCCCACAATCTCGCAGCACCGCAATTGCGAAAAGCGAACCGCCTTTTTCTTGACCGGCGGGATGGCTTCCGGTTCTGAACCCGCCGGAACGACCAGACGAAAAAGGGCGGGGAGCTGGCCGGACGCGACCCATTCCGCCACTTCTTCCTCGT
>DASQPN010000025.1:0-7560 GCA_035643915.1 Terriglobales bacterium
AGGGCTTCGCGATAGCAGGTCTGCTGGTTGCGCCCGTAGCCATAGTTGCGATCGTGCACAAACACCTGCAACCCCAGCTGGTGAGCCAACTCGACCGTGCCATCGCTGGAGTTGTCGTCCACCAGAATGCAAGCATCGACCAGGTCTGGAATCTCGCGGACGGTCGCCTCCAGGGTCCTCTCGGCGTTATACGCCGGCAGAACAATCGCGATGCGCTTTCCGTTGATCATAGGTCCGCTGCCCACAACCGCCTTTCATCATACCCTGCGGGGTGAGGCACCGGAAGGACGATGGGGCATCGATCGGCGACGTCGATGTCTCCGGGTTTCTGTTCCGCCTTGCCAGCAGAGAATGAAAGCCGGACACTGGGTGGCATGCGCGCCGTCATCCAGCGGGTTAGCCGAGCTAAGGTCGTGGTCGGTCGAGAAGTCACCGGAGAGATCGGGCGTGGTCTGCTCGTGTTTTTGGGGGTCGGCCGGGAAGACACGCAAGCGGACGCAGACTATCTGTCCGACAAGACCGTAGGGCTCCGCGTCTTTGAGGACGATGGCGGCAAGATGAATCGAGCTGTTTCAGACAGTGGGGGAGGGGTATTGGTGGTTTCCCAGTTCACGCTCTATGGCGATGTCCGCGGGGGAAAGCGACCTTCGTTCGACGCTGCCGCCCCGCCCCCCCAGGCCCGTGAGCTCTACCAGTACTTTGTGGCGCGCATCCGCGGCGCGGGCCTGCGCTGCGAGACCGGCCGGTTCCAGGAAAGGATGGACGTAGAACTGGTGAATGACGGACCCGTGACCATCTTGCTCGACTCCGCGAAGGCTTTTTAGCTCGGGCGCGACCGGGCTCGGGCGAGGGGTGGACCATCCCTGAGGGCGGAGCGCTCGGACGCCTTGGCCGGGGAAATTGCGACCGCCGACCTCAGGCCACCACATCGGCGACGCGAGCCGCGTCCACGCAGGCCCGCACATCGTGCGTACGAATCACATGCACGCCCTTGAGGACTGCGGTGGTCTCAGTGGCCACCGTCCCGTAAATGCGTCCCTCTACGGGCGCGTCTTTGCCGTTGCGGGCCAGCATTCTTCCGATGAAAGACTTGCGCGACACTCCGGCCAGCAATGGATAGCGGAGTTGCTGGAATTCATCGAGGCGCCGGAGCAACGGATAGTTCTCCTCAAAGTTCTTGCCGAATCCGAAGCCGGGGTCGAGCACGATTCGCTCCCGCTTTACGCCCGCCATCGTGGCGGCATCGGCCCAGTCGCGCAGTTCGCGCTTTACCAGGACGACCAGGTCGGTCACCGGGGCCAGAGTGCGCCATTGTTCGGGACGCCCTCGCATGTGCATAAGAACAGCGCCACAGTTGAGTGCAGCCACCGTCTTCGCCATCTTCGGATCCCAGCGGAAGGCGCTTACATCGTTGACGATTTCCGCACCGGCTTCAATCGCGGCCCGCGCCACATTCGCCTTGTAAGTATCGACGGACAGGACCGCGCCCGGGCGCTTTTGCTTGAGTTGTTTGATCACCGGAAGCACGCGTTCCAGCTCTTCTTTTTCCGTGACCGTCCTGGCGGACTCGGGCTGGCCGGCATCCGCCGAGCTCACCTTGGCTCCTGGACGAGTGGACTCCCCCCCCACGTCGATGATGTCTGCGCCCTCCTCGAGGAGGTGCAGCGCGTGCTCGACGGCCTTTTCACGATCGAGAAACCGACCGCCATCCGAGAATGAATCCGGCGTGACGTTGACCACTCCCATGACGAGAGTGCGCTTGCCGAGTGCAAGTACGCGGGACCCGATATTCCATTCGAAGATGGAGCGCATTGGGCCGATTCTAAATCAAGCACGCCCGGGCAAGCGGCAGCGGGCCAGTGTTGGACGGAATGGATCGGCGATGGGACGCCGCACCTTGCCGGGGTCTGTGCACCGTTTTCAGTGCTAGAATCGGCCTGGAATCTCATGCGCCGTTTCCCAACCCGTGGCGTTTTGTCGGTCGCGTTCTGTCTGCTGCTGGGGACGCAACTCCAGGCCGCCAAGCGAAAGCCGCTCCCCGCGCGAATCGCCACCATCCTCGCCGAGCCTGACCTGGCGCGAGGATATTGGGGCATCGAAATTGTCTCGCTGACCACGGGCAGGGTTCTGTACGTGCAGAACAGCGACAAGCTCTTCACGCCTGCTTCGAACACCAAGCTCTTTACGACATCGACTGCGTTGGCCCTCATCGGGCCGGACTACAAATTCAGAACATCGATCGAAACCAACGGGCTGCTCGACAAGCACGGCCGGCTCAGTGGCGATCTGCTGCTGGTTGGCCGGGGGGATCCGAACCTGTCGGGACGGGAACTGCCCTACGATTTGCGCACGCAGCGCAACGACCATCCGATCAAGGTGCTGGAGGATCTGGCCGACACCCTGGTGCAGAAGGGTGTGAAATATGTGGACGGCGACCTGGTCGCCGACGATTCCTACTTCGCCTTCGAGCGCTATGGAGAAGGCTGGAGCCAGGATGACCTGGTGTGGGGCGACGGCGCGCCGGTCTCGGCGTTGGCCATTAACGACAACGTCGTATTCGTGAGCATCTTGCCCGCGGATCGCGCGGGGGATCGCGCCTTCGTCAGCATCACTCCCTTTGCCGATTACTACCGGGTCGACAACCGGATTATCACCACTCCGGCGGGGACAACTCGGCGAATCTTCTTCAACCGGGAACCCGGATCCACGTCCCTTACGCTGTGGGGCGAAATGCCGATGGACGACAAAGGAGCGAACGAAGCTCTGGCCATCGAAGACCCTGCGGCGTTTGCGTCGGAGCTGTTCCGGAGCCTGCTCGAGAAGCGGGGAATCACCGTCTATGGCCGCCAGCGAACGCATCACACGGAATTGGCGGGGCTGTCTACCTTCAGCGTCACCGCGACGGCGGAGGCACGCGGCGGAGAAGGCGATCTACCGCATCCCGGACTGGCCAATCAGGCTCTGGTGCTGGCCACCTACGAGTCGAAACCCTTGATCGAGGACATTCGCGTGATCAACAAGGTCAGTCAAAACCTCCACGCGGAAATTCTGCTTCGTCTCCTGGCTCGGGAGAAGGGCACGGCAGCCACGATCGACAATGGGCTGGAAGTGGTGCGAGGTTTTCTGAACCGAGTCGGGTTGCCCAGTGACCAGTACGTCTTTTACGACGGGTCGGGGCTTTCACGCCAGAATCTGGTCACGCCCCACGCGGTCGTAACCCTGCTCGAGTATGCGTCGAAACAGCCGTGGGGCAAGGCGTTTCGCGACACGCTCCCAGTGGCCGGGGTCGACGGCTCGCTCGCCGATCGGCTCAAGGGAACGGTCGCGCAAGGCCGCGTGTACGCAAAAACCGGATCCCTGGGTGGGGTTAAAACGCTTTCGGGCTACGCGACCACCAATCACGGCGATCAAATCGTGTTCTCCATCCTGTCGAACAATTCCAATGTCCCCGCCCAGAAGATCACCGATGCGATCGACGCCATCGTCGAGGGTGTGGTCGATGATGATGCTCACCGTAAATAGTCGGCGGGTCGGAGTGGAAACATCGCTCGAGGGTTTTGGCCCCGGGGTTCAGAGATCAGGCGGGCTGCCACTATCCCGGCCGCCGCGCGGCCCTTCGTAAACGGACCGCTCCTGCCGCCGCTGGCCCGGTGCCGGTCGGAGGCTTCTTCATTCCATCCAGCAGATCCTTGAGCACGACCGCGTTATTGTGCTCTTCATCCTTGCTTGCATAAAGCAGCGTGAGACGCTTGCGCTGTCCGGCCAGGCGGTACAGTTCCTGAAGCTGCTCGGCCGCTTCCGGCCGGGTGAGCTCCTTGAGATAGCGCTTGCGGAACATCAGCCACGCCTCGCGGTGCGCGTGGAACCAGCGACGCAGCTCGTCGGAAGGCGCCAGTTCCTTAAGCCAGGCCTCCAGCGCAGGGTCGCTTTTGGTAAGTCCGCGCGGCCACAGGCGGTCCACCAGCACGCGGGTTCCGTCTTGGGGCTTCGGCTTTTCGTAAACTCGCTTGACCACAATCGCCATGGCTGTGCTCTATTATTGTACGTCCAGAGGAAGAGCGATGGGCGGCAGCGCCCGCCCGTAACGCTGGATGTGGATTCCGAGGGAACATGGGATTTTCGTGGTACTGCGATCGTCGATCGGTCATGCGCCTTCGCCAACTTACCCTGGGGCTGTGGGGCTCGACGGCGTTTCTCTTGTTTCTCTCGGGCTGCGACGTGGAACGCCGCAAATCGGACGCGGAGTTAGGACTAGGGCCGCAACAAGCAGCGGGGCGTCGCGTCTATGAGCAGTACTGCGAGCAGTGCCACGAGCCCTACTCGTCCCAGGGCAAGAAGGGTCCGGGGATGAAAGGCGTTTTCAAGAAAGAATACCTGCCCATGAGCGGGCTGCCCGCCAACGATGACCGGGTGAGTGAAATCGTCCGCTATGGCCGCAGCAAAATGCCCGCCGCTGGCCAGGCGCTCGACCCGCAACAGATCCAGGATCTGTTGGCCTACATGCATACCCTCTAGTACGCGAGGAACGCCGAAATCCCCCAACTTGGGATAATCTTCCTGGCGTGAAAGCTGCTTCCAAGTCGGGCCTCTACCGCAAACTGCCTTCCGTGGACCAGCTGATGCGCGGGCCGGCCCTGGCGGCCCTGGCAGGGCGGGAGGGCCGAAGCGCAGTCACCGATGCCGCGCGCCGTGTCCTCGATCGTCTGCGGTCGGAAATCAGCACGGGACATCTGGATTCACCGAGCGTAGACGCTGCCGTGGCTCACCTTACGGGCGCAGTAGAACGCCAACTGCGCCAGGCCACGGGTTTCTCCCTGCGTCCGGTGATCAACGCCACCGGCGTGATCCTTCATACCAACCTCGGGCGCGCGCCGCTCGCGCAGGCCGCGGTCGAGCACATCCGCGCCGCCGCGGAGGGCTACTCCAATCTTGAGTTTGATTTAGCAGATGGGAAGCGCGGCGAGCGCGACGTGCACGTGGATCGCTTATTCGGAAAGCTGCTAGGCGGCGCGGGCGAGCAAGCCGCGCCCGAGCCGTCCACGATCGTCGTCAACAACAACGCGGCTGCCGTTTGGCTTGCGCTCAACACGCTGGCGGCGGGGGGTGAGGTAATCGTCTCCCGAGGTGAACTGGTCGAGATCGGTGGATCCTTCCGCATTCCGGACGTGATGTCCCAGTCCAACGGCATCCTCCGGGAGGTTGGGACGACGAACCGAACGCGCGTCAGCGACTACCAACAGGCAATCAACCACCAGACCCGGTTGCTTCTGCGCGTGCATCGCTCCAATTTTCAGATCACCGGTTTCACGGAACAGCCCGCCCTGGAAGAACTCGTCACACTGGCGCGCGCGCGGGCCATCCCGCTGGTGGAGGACCTGGGCAGCGGAGCTTTGTTGGACTTGCGTTCCATGGGGATTCGTGGCGAGCCCGGCGTGGCGGAAAGCCTGCGGGCGGGCGTCGATGTTGTCACCTACAGCGGCGACAAGCTGCTGGGCGGCCCGCAAGCGGGGATGTTAAGCGGACGCGCCGACCTGATCGGCCGTATGCGCTCAAACTCGCTGTTTCGCGCCCTGCGCGTGGACAAACTTACCTACTCCGCTCTGGAAGCGACGCTGCTCGCGTATGGGAGGGGAGACCACGATGCCATTCCGATATTGCGCATGATGCGGCTCGCGAAAGATGAGATCGCGAAACGCGCGGAGGCGATCGCCAGGGGGCTCCCGACTCCCAGGTTGGAAGTTGAGGTGGTCGAGGGCGAGTCGCTCATCGGCGGAGGCGCAGCACCTTCGGCGGTATTGCCGACGCACCTTCTGGCGGTCCTCGTGAAGGGTCTGAGCGCTGACGAACTGTTGGCACGACTGCGATCCGGGGACCCGCCGGTGGTAGCCCGGGTGGCGGATGATCGGGTGATGCTTGACCTGAGGACGGTGTTTCCGCAACAGGATCGAGTCATCGGCGCAATGCTTCGGGCGATTGCGGAACCACCAGGCTGATTGCGGCTGGACGCGTGCGGGCGAAGAAAGCCGCCCTCGATCGGGCGGGCCGTGGTGAAATGTTCGCTTGGCGACTCTGCACACCCTTGGGCATTCCACCCGAACCCTCGAAGAACTGGTTGCCGTTTTGCGAGCGCAGAAAATAGAAACGCTGGTGGACATACGTTCGTTCCCCAGGTCTCGTCGGCTTCCCCATTTCGATCGCGAGTCGCTCGAGAAAGCCCTGCCCGAAGCGGGCCTTCGATACCTCTGGAGAAAAGCCCTGGGGGGCTTCCGCAAGAAAATTCGCGAACACTCTCCGAACACCGCTTTGCGCAGCGCAAGCTTTCGGAACTATGCGGATTACATGCTGACTCCGGAGTTCGAGCAGGCGGCCGCGGAACTGGTCCAGCTGGCTGAAAGTTCGCGCACCGCCTACCTGTGTGCCGAGCGCGTGTGGTTCCATTGCCATCGGATGCTGGTGTCGGACTGGCTGGTCTCTCACGGCCACACCGTGCTGCACATCGATGGCGAAGGGCCTCCCAAGCCGCATCGCCTGAGCGCAGAAGCTCGCCTCCTGGACGGTAGGCTCCTCTATCGCGGAGACCGGTTGTTTTCGTGAGCGCCCGACCGGCCGCCCGCGCATGCCTTCGGGTGTGCTAAGTTTCCGAGCATGATCGTCGGCACCGGCATCGACATCGCCGAAGTCCCGCGCATCCGTGCAGCGATCGAGCGCCATGGGCAGCGGTTCCTTAAGCGCATTTTTACGGACGGCGAGATCCAATACTGTGAGTCGAAGGCCAATCGCGTCGAAAGGTACGCTGCCCGGTTTGCCGCCAAGGAAGCAGGAATGAAAGCCATCGGGACGGGCTGGAACCACGGCGTTCGCTGGCGCGACATCGAAGTCGCGCGCCAGCCGGGCGGGCGTCCGACCTTGTTGCTGCATGGCAAGGCGGCAGAATTTGCGAACCGGCTGGGCGCAACCAACATCGCACTCTCGCTCACTCACACCGCGGAACAGGCGATGGCGCAGGTCATACTCGAAGGCTGAAAGCCTTCGCTCTGCTAGACTGACGCCTTCAAACCAGACTCCATGGCAATCACCAGCTCCCCGTCCCTCTCGTCCTTCCCGCAGACCTCCGGTCGCGAGCGGACTCTGCTTTTCGGCATCGGACTGAGCAGCTTTGGGGCGCTCTTGCTGGAACTGGCGCTTACGCGTCTGTTTTCTGTTGTGCTCTTTTATCACTTCGCCTTCCTGGCCATCTCGATCGCGCTGCTCGGCCTGGGTGCGGGCGGAGTCTTTGCCTACCTGAATCGAAGCAGGTTGATCAAAGTGGAAACCAGGCCGCTTGCCGCCCTGCTGTGCGGCCTGAATGCCGTCCTGATCCCCGTTGTTCTGGAGATCGTCCTGCATGTTCCAGTGTCGTTGGACTTGTCGTGGGGCAATCTGCTGAGGCTGACCGTGCTGTATCTTGCCGCGGCGGTCCCGTTCGTTCTGACTGGGATTTTGTTTTCGGTTGTGTTCGCCCGGGAAGCGCGCGCGATCACCCGCCTTTACGGAGCCGATTTGCTGGGTGGAGCGCTCGCT
>DASQPN010000026.1:0-2576 GCA_035643915.1 Terriglobales bacterium
TTTGCCTGATCGTCTTCCCGTGTTTTCCTGATACACATGTAGTCCGAAAGGACTAACGTCTGCGACCGTCCAGGAGGACCCGCCGGCACGTAGAGCAAACTAAGGAGGGAGTATGAAAGCATCACTAAAGTGCATCTCAGCGGTCTCGATCGCCTTGCTTTGTGCGGGCCCGTCGTTTGGGCAAATCCCGACCAAAAGCGTGATTCGCGATGCTGCCACCGGCAAGCTGCAGCCCGCGAAATTGCCGAGCCTAACCGGCATCAAGACGGCGCCGTTCATTTCCGGCGGCACGTTGGTCACAGCTATAGAGGCTCTGACGCTAGGTGCCGCGGACAATCGGCAGGAGGCGGCCGATGCCAACTCGCCCGACGATCTCGGAGCTCCGAGTCTGGGCATCAATCCCGGCACGCTGGGCTGCAGCCGACGCAGCGGCGGCAAGAGTGGCACACGGGTCAATCAGGACTGCACATTCCGGCGCCAGGCCGAAGAGATGATCGCCGTCAATCCCATGCGGCCGGGCAATCTGCTGGCCGGCCAGAATGACAGCCGGGTTGGATTCAACCAGTGCGGCATCGACTTCAGTCTCGACAACGGGCAGCACTGGGGCGACCTGCTGCCGCCGTTCCGCCAGCGGATCAACAATCCCATGATCGAGAGGCCGACGAGCGCCGATCCCAACAGCCACACTATCCACGGAGCGGCCGGCACGGGTCACACTTATGATGCGGGCAGCGACCCGGGAACGGCGTTCGACTCGGCGGGCAGAGCCTTCTTCAGCTGCGTCACGTTCGATCTCTTTAGCAACGCGACCATGCTGTATGTCGTCCAGTCGCCGTTGGGCGCCGACGGATCGTTTTTCTTCAACATCACCCAAGCGGGCAGAAACTACATCGTAGTCGAAGACAACGACTCGACCGTATTTCACGACAAACCTTTCATCACCGCGGACACCTATCTGAGCAGCCCCAACCGAGACAACGTCTACGCTACGTGGACCGTTTTCAACTTCTCACCCATCACCGGGTACCTCAGCTCACCCATCTACGGTTCGGTGTCCACCGACCACGGCCGCACCTGGTCTACGCCCGAGGAGATCAGCGGCCACAGCACCACGCTGTGCTTCTTCGGGAACTTCTTCGATCCAACTCGCAGTGCAAACGACTGCGACCTTGACCAGGGATCGGATCCAAAGGTGCTGCCGAACGGCGATCTCGCGGTCGTCTTCAACAACGGCAATACCCCTTCCGGCAACCCCAATGGGCAGCAGCTTGCTGTCCACTGCCACCCGAGCGGCAGCTCGCCCGCTGGAATGGCGCATCTGAACTGCGGGACACCCACGAAGGTCGGTGACGATATCCTTGTCGGCGAGCCATTGTGCAACTTCGGTCGTGGGGGCGAGGAATGCGTACCGGGTCCATACATTCGCACCAACGACTTCCCCCGGCTCGGGGTCAATCGCGCGAACGGGCACCTGTTTGCGGCCTGGCAGGATTACCGTAATCACGAGTACGACATTCAGCTGACGGAATCGACCGACGGAGGGGCCACCTGGTCGCCGAGCAAAACCGTAAATCCGGATACGGCGTTGGACCACTACATGCCTGCGGTTGACGTGGTGCAAACCAGTGGCCAGGATCACGTCGCGGTCAGCTATTACCGTAGCCAGCGGGTCCCCGGTGAGAACTCGGGCGCTACCCAGGCTCCGCCGCAATCCGGTGTTCAAGCTGAACCGTCCGACTACGTCCTGGCAGGCGGTCAGAACGTCGTAGCGCCGTTCCACTTCACTGTGGTTTCGCCGGTCTTCGCACCCCCGGACGGAAGCCAGGCAGGATTCAACGGCGACTATAGCGGGTTGGCCGTCGACCAGAGCGCGCAGGCGCATCCGATCTGGTCAGACACGCGCAATGCCGATCCCTATACGCCCGCCAACGGCGTCGTCCATGACGAGGACGTGTTCTCACTCACGGCCAATATCCCCGATGGCGTCGCAACTGCAAGCGTCGGGCAGATTGGTCACAACTGATAGTACATACAGGCTAATGTACGGGGTAGCCCTTTCGGCTACCCCGTTGTTTGTGTGCCGAGCATGATTAACAGCTCCGCTCTCAGCCAACCGGTGCGCTACCGGCTGCTCCGAACCGCGTAAGTGCTTGTGTTGGATGTTCTTGAGTGACGCTGGATGCAAAATTCGGCGGTCTGAAAATCCGCGTGTCGGTGGTTCGATTCCGCCCCTGGCGACCATCAAATCAAAAACTTAAGCCTGCCGTGCCAACATCAACCGTGAAACATCCGGTCCTGCCCTGCTGGGATAGATATTTCACGACCTGAGAAAGTTGGTCTTTCAAGTCCTTGGTCGCAATCGATAGCTCGCGCGACCCCCAAGGGTATGAAATATCAAGTGGCTGGATCTATGCAAATCAGGTACGTATCTGCAAGCAAGGGGTCCAAATATTTCATAGCTCTCACTACCGAGCGCCGACTCGGCGCATCGTGCGAGAACGCGGCGCGATGAGTGACATGGGCAACCGGTTTCGGGCGTTGGACGTGCTGCGTGGTCTCACGCTCGCGCTGATGAT
>DASQPN010000027.1:0-22049 GCA_035643915.1 Terriglobales bacterium
GAAGATCAACGGGATAAGGAGTTTGCCCTTTTTCCGTACCAGGCGGGAGGCTCCCTTCTTCGACTGGAGACCGAAATCCTGATTGCGGTCGGGCTGGTTTGTCTCGAGCAACGCGCTACTCAACGTAGTAAGTAGTTATAAGTAGTTAATAGTAAGTAGTTATAAGTAGTTAATAGTAAGTAGTAAGTAGTAATAGGGCATTCGGGAAGGAAGAGCAATGTCGGGGAAGCTGCCCGGGTCGGCTAGCGACCGACGACCGTCCGCCCAGAGCTAAGCTTCAAACTCTGACGCTTCCGGGAACCGCAATTTGTGCTTGGACAATGCCTTGGATAGCAGATCCTCGACCTGGCGTTCTTCGCAGTTTTTCGCCATGGCCAGCTCACTGACCAGCAGGTAGCGTGCCCGTTCGAGCATCTTCTTCTCGCGGAAGGAGAGCGGCTTCGACTGGTTGAGCATCAGCAGACCTTTGAGGACCGAGGCAACTTCGAGCAGAGAGCCGGTACGCATCCGTTCGGAGTTCTCTTTGAAGCGGTATTTCCAGTCGGCGTTGTTCAGACATTCGCCATCTGTAAGAAAATCAATGATTTTCTGGATTTCGCCGTTCCGTACCACGCGCCTTAGCCCAACGCTGTTTACGTTGTGGAAAGGGACCATGACCTTCAAACTGCTGGCCTTGATCTTGAGCAGATAGAACTTCTCGACCGAGGCGCCGATGGTTCGGCTGCTGATCTGTTCAATAATTCCTACGCCGTGGTTGGGGTAAACGACTTTATCGCCGATGTGGAAACCGTCGCTACTAATCATGAAGGAACACCTATGAGCGCCGGGAAGCCTGAGGACCCACTGGAATAGTAGTTTAGTCCAATCCGCGCCAAAAGGCAATTGGGACGCGGGTTTCCCAGTCCGAGACCCCCACCCGGCCCACACTCTGCAGCTCGTGCCGGTCCTTCAAGCCTCAGAAAACATTGGGATTGCTTCGTGCTCCCTGATTGATCTTCCCGGCACCAGCCTGAGCAATCCGATGACCCGAAGGCAGCTGGTGCGCGTACCACTCCGTGGACGCCGTACAGTAAACAACCAGCGAGGTTTATAATTCCGCAGAGCATGACTGAGCAGATCAAGAAGAAGCTCCAGGATGAAATCTCCACGCTGGAGCACGAACTGAGTCACGAACTCCCCAAGGAACTCAAGAAGGCTGTGGCGCTTGGCGACCTAAGCGAGAATGCCGAGTACCACATGGCCAAGCAGCGGCAGGAATTCGTCAAAGCCCGCCTTCGCCAGTTGGGCCGGCGCCTGGCTGACCTGTCCCTCATCAACATGAGCAACATCCCGAAGGACAAGGTCGGGCTGGGTTCGACGGTCAAGGTTTATGACAACGAAAAAGGCGAGGAGATCCAGTACAAGCTGGTGACCAGCGAGGAGTCCGACGTCGCTGCCGGCAAGATTTCTACGACCTCCCCGATCGGCCGAGCTTTGCTGAACAAGAAAGTTGGTGACTCGGCCACGGTGGTTACCCCCAACGGCGAGCGGGAGATGGATATCCTCAGCCTCACCACCATCCACGACGAGGCCCAAGCCGGATGACCTGGACCAGCGCGTTCGGGAACGCCTGCGGCAAGTTGCTGCGGGCCATCGTGAATCGCATGGCCCTGGCGCGGATCAGCCCCAATTTCCTGACCTTCCTCGGGTTGGTCATCGACACCGTGGCTGCGTTCCTGTTCGGCTACGCCAACGCCGACAACCAGGCGCGAATGTTCTTTTACGCCGGCGTGGTGATCTTTGCAGCCGGCTTCTTTGATTTGGTGGATGGCCGAGTCGCGCGCGCCAGCAACCAGGTGACGCGCTTCGGAGCGTTTTTCGATTCGGTTGTCGATCGCTACAGCGACGCGGCCCTGTTCTTCGGCCTGCTGGTGTATTACTCGCGGGGTGGCCGATTTTTCTACGTCGTGTTGGCGGCGTTGGCCATGATCAGCTCCGTGATGGTCAGCTACACCCGGGCGCGGGCCGAGTCGCTCATCGATACCTGCAAGGTCGGTTTCATGGAACGTCCGGAGCGCCTCGTACTCCTCATCCTTGGAGCCGTGTTCAACCGCATGGCGCCCGTTCTCTGGGTGATCGCGGGCCTGTCCACCATCACCGTGGCACACCGCATTTACTACACCTGGCTGCAGACCGAGCGCGTCGATGCATCTCCGGCCGAAGCCGGACGGTCGGCTGCCTAGCCCTCCTTGTGACCCGGGTTTTGCGCTTTCGTCGGGCTCGCCGCCGAGTCTAAGCACCCTATGCGTTCCGTTGGAGACGTCCTTATGAAGAAATCCACTCACTCTGCCCGAATCTGGTTTGCGAGATGCATGGTTGTTTTTCTCTGCCTGAGCTGTCTCGCAGTGGGGACATCGGGGGCGCCTGCTGCATCGCTCGCCGCGGCTCAGATCAAGTACGAGAAGTACACGCTCAAGAACGGTCTGGAGGTCATCCTGTCGGAGGATCACCGCCTGCCCCTGGTGGCCGTGGATTTGTGGTACCACGTCGGCCCGGCCAACGAGCGAGCCGGGCGCACCGGATTCGCCCACCTGTTCGAGCACATGATGTTTGAAGGCTCGCAGCACGTCGGTCCCAAAGCTCACGATCGCTATCTCGAGGCCGCCGGCGCGAGCGACATCAACGGCACCACCGACTTCGACCGAACCAATTACTTCGAGACCCTGCCCTCCAACCAGCTGGAACTAGCCCTCTGGCTGGAGAGCGACCGCATGGGCTATCTGCTGGGGAAACTCGACGGGGAGAGGCTGGCCAATCAACGAGACGTGGTCCGCAACGAGCGGCGGCAATCGACCGAGAACACGCCCTACGGCCTGGTCGAAGAGGAGCTCTACCACCAACTCTTTCCCAAGGACCATCCGTACTACGCCGACGTGATCGGTTCCCACCATGACATCGAGGCGGCGCGACTCGATGATGTGCGCGATTTCTTCCGCCAGTACTACACACCGAACAATGCCAGCCTGACCATAACGGGCGACCTTGATCCCGCCCGGGCCAAGGCCTGGGTGGAGAAATACTTCGGTTCGATCCCCTCCGGGCCTCCAGTGCCGAAGATCACCGCCACCACTCCGCCCATTACGGCGGAGAAGCGCGCCCAGGTGACCGACCGGGTCGAACTGCCGCGAATCTACCTGGGCTGGATTATGCCCTCCATCTATCAACCGGGCGACGCTGAAAGCGACCTGCTGGCCCAGATTCTGGGCGGCGGAAAGTCCAGTCGCCTCTATAAGAGGCTGGTCTACGAAATGCAGATCGCGCAGGACGTGCACGTCCAGAACTCGAGTCTGCTGCTCGGCTCGGTCTTTGAGCTGCAAGCCACCGCCAAGCCCGGCGTGAAAGCCGAGGATCTTGAAAAAGCCATCAACGCAGAGCTGGAGAAATTACGGGCCGAGGGCCCGACTCAGGCGGAACTCGATCGCGCCCGCAACCTGGTTGAGACCCGCATCATCGGCGGCCTCGAACGGCTGGGCGGCTTCGGAGGGCTAGCCGACCGTCTTAACCAGTACAACCAGTATCTGCACGATCCCGGCTACTTGCCCAGGGACTTGGAGCGCTACGACCGGGCCACAGTCGTGGACCTGAAGCGCGTGGCGGAAGAGAAGTTGAAGCCCTCGGCGCGGGTGGTGGTGTATGGACTGCCCGGAGACCGAGTGGTCGACGATCCAGGGCCCGCCAAGGAAGCCGAGGCCAAGGAAGAAAAGGGGGGAACCGTCGCCGGCACTATGCCGGATGAACCCTGGCGGGCGAATCCTCCACCCGCCGGGGCAGCTTCGAAGCTGAGCCTTGTGGTGCCGACGAGTTTCAAGCTGGCCAACGGACTGACCGTGATGCTCGTCGAAACGCACCGCCTGCCCATTGTTGCGGCGCGTATCGTTGTGCTCAACGGCAGCGACGCCAATCCGGTAGACCAGCCGGGCCTCGCCTCGTTCACCTCGCAGATGCTGCCCGAGGGCACGCAGCGGCGGACGTCACTCCAGGTCGCCGACGATGCCGCCCAGATCGGCGCCTCGGTACGCACCTTCACCATCAGCGATGACTCCATCGTGGCGATTCGCACGCTGAAGCCAAATGCGGACGCCGCGCTCGACTTGCTCTCCGATGTTGTCCTTCATCCGAAGTTTGACCCGGCGGAGATCGAGCGGGTCCGCAAGACGCGCGAGACGGACATCCTGCAGATCCAAGACGATCCTACGCAGTTGGCGATCGGTGTTCTGCTGAAGACGGTGTATGGCCCCGGGCACCCCTACGGCTATCGCGAAGAAGGAACCACGGAAGCCAACCGCCTCATCGGCCGCGATGATCTGGTGAAGATGTGGCAGAGCGGCTACGCACCCGGGAACTCCGCGCTCGTCATCACCGGCGATCTCACTGTAGCGGAGGCGCGCAGGCTGGCGGAGAAGTATTTTGGCAGCTGGAAAGGCGCAACCCGCCGTCACGAACCCCCGCCGGTCAACGTGAAGACCTCGCGAGCCATCTACCTGGTAGACAAGCCCGGTGCGGCGCAGACGTTTGTGCTGGTCGCCAACTTGGGCGTACCTCGATCCACACCGGACTACGTTCCCCTCGAGGTCATGAACAACATCCTGGGCGGACTGTATTCCAGCCGCATCAACATGAATTTGCGCGAGGAGCATGGCTACACCTACGGTGGCTTCTCCTTCTTCATGTATCGGCGTGGACCGGGACTGTTCGCTGCGGGTGGCGGGATGCGCAGCGACGCAACCGCTCCGGCGGTGCGGGAGCTGTTTAAGGAGCTTGAGCGAATTCGTACGGCCCCGCCCACGGCGGAAGAGCTGAAGCTGTCGAAAGGCGCTTTCTCCCTTTCGCTTGCTGGCCTGTTCGAGTCTTCCGAGCAGACTGCCAACACGGTGGGCGAATTGTTCACCTACGATTTCCCGCTCGACTACTTCCAGCAGTTGCCGGCCAAGATCGATGCCGTCACCGCTGAGGACGTGCAACGCATGGCCAACACATACCTCCATCCGGAAACGTCGGTGGTGATCGGGGCCGGCGATCGCGCCAAGATCGAAGATGCACTGAAAAAACTCGCCATCGGACCGGTGGAGCTTCGGGACTACGAAGGGAATCCGGTCAAAGGCACGACGGCGGCAGGGGAATCCCGTTAGTCGCGGGACACCCGATGATTTCGTACGCGGAGGCGAGACGCCCGCGTCTCAACCATTCGCAACGGGCTAAGTTGCTGAAAGCCCGTCGAGGCTCGGCGGAAGGGCGGAAGTGCAGCGGGCAACTTCGCCCGGAGTGCCATGCAGTCGCGCCTCAAAGCGATTAGGGCGCGTCCTGGGGCGGCGCCGTTCCGCTGTCCTCATCGAGGCTGGCGCCCGCTGTAGTGGTGCCGGTGGCGTTCCCGCCCTGCGTGCTCGCCTCGCCGGTCGCGAGCGCGTCGCTTCCGGCGCTGATCTCGGCGCTGTTCTCGCCGCTCGTGCTTACGCCAATCGTTAGGCTTGCGATATTCGTCCCGTACGCCAACCTAGCGGGGCGCAGCGGTCTTGCCCAGGCCACGGATGCGAGTGAACCCGCGCCGAGAGCCGCGGTCAACAGCAGCCTTCTCAGAATCTTCGTGCCGGCCATAAAACCCTCCGATGCTGGCGGCATTCGCCTCAGTTCCGCGCCGTCAAGTGTGAGAACCCAGGCATTTTTCAGGAGTTTCGGGTTTCATTTTTCTCGAGTAGGCAACCTTTCCGACTTCGTGGGTTCGACTGACCACTGACCACTGACCACTACCCCGGTGCTAGACTGGCGCGTTCCTTCCGCTTGTGAGGTGGATGTGCCAACGGATCCGGTTCTCGTAGTTCACGGTGGCGCCTGGGCGATCCCGGACGACATGGTCGAAGCCCACCTCAAGGGTGTTCAGAACGCGATGGTGGCCGGTTGGCAGGCGCTGCGCAAAGGCGGCTCCGCGCTCGACGCCGTGGAAGAAGCGGTCGTGGGCCTCGAAGACGACGAAACGTTCGACGCCGGCCGCGGCAGCTTCCTCAATCGCGACGGCAAGGTTCAACTTGATGCATTCATCATGGAAGGAGCCACGCTCCGCGGGGGCGGCGTGGGCGGCGTGGAGCGCCTGCGCAATCCCATCCGCGCTGCTCGCAAGATTCTGAGCGAGAGCCCGCACGTGTATTTCGTGGCGGAAGGTGCTGAGCGCTTCGCCGCGGAGCACGGCATCCCCTTGTGCGACAACAAGGATCTCGTGATCCCTCGCGAGGTGGAGCGGTTGCGCGCATTTCAGGCACAGGCGGCCGACCAAGCGCCCGACCTGTTCGCGCCCGCAATCTCGCACGACACCGTCGGCGCGGTTGCGCTCGATGGCGACGGGCATATCGCTGCGGCCACGTCCACGGGCGGCACGCTGAACAAAGCGCCCGGTCGTCTGGGAGATTCTTCCCTGATTGGCTGCGGCTGCTACGCCGATAACGAGAGCGCGGCCGCCTCTCTCACCGGCTGGGGAGAGCCGATCATGAAACTGGTTCTGGCGAAGTGGGCAGCCGATCGCGTACTTGCAGGGAATGTGCCCGAGTGGGTCTCTGAAGAAGCCATGAACTATCTGAAGGCCCGGGTGAATGGCCACGGCGGGATCATTCTCCTCGATGCGAAGGGACGCATCGGGATCTCGCACAACACGCCGCGCATGGCTTGGGCCCTTAAGACGGTCCGAAGGGAAGATTCCGGGATCAAGCGCTAGCCTCTCATCCGCCTCCCGCTCCGCCACGGCCGCGCTTACTAACCCTATTCTCGTCATCAATTTATCTTGCTTTCGTTGCATGTCCTGATGTACAAGCTACCGGGACCCAACCGCTTACAAACGCGTGTACCTCAGTCAGCCTGCCCATGGACAGAGTTCTGCGTTCTGCCGCGTGGCGCCATAGGTTTTGCGCCGCGGTTCCCAAGGGAGAGCCTATGAAACCCGCCTGGAAGATTCTGATTGCCTCGATTCTCGCTTTGCTCTGGACCGGCTTGGCCTTCGCTCAAGGCGCCGCCGCGGGCGATCTGCACGTGACGGTGCGGGACGAGAAAGGCCATCTGGTCGCCAACGCGACCGTAACGGCGCGCGAGCAGGCAAAGGGCTTGGAGCGCTCCACCCAGCTGAACACCGACGGCGAATATCGCCTGCTGTCACTGCCTCCGGGCATTTACGCGGTGACCGTGGAGGCGCCAGGCTTTGGCAGAAGCGAAGCCAAAGACCAATCCGTCACCGTGGGCCAGAGGAAAGACTTGCCCGTCACTCTGACCGTGAGCGGTGGGCAGACTGTGATCACGGTGAGTTCCGAGGCGGAACTTGTGGAGACCTCGCGTAGCTCGACCACCGACACGATCGATCAGCGCCGCATCGACAACCTGCCGATCAACGGGCGCAACTACATCAATTTCGCCTTGACTGACTCACAGGTGCTTCGCGATAACGCTCCGAGCATCGGTGCCGCGCCGACCTCGGGCCTCAACATCAGCGGACAGCGAGGGCGCTCCAACCTGGTGAATGTGGATGGCGCCGACGCAGTCGACAATTCGGTGAATGGCGTTCGTTCCACCGTGTCGCAGGAGGCTGTCCAGGAGTTTCAGATCATCAGCAACAGCTACGCGGCGGAGTACGGCCGCGCCTCCGGCGGCGTCGTGAATATCATCACCCGCTCCGGGTCCAATGAATTTCACGGCGATGTGTACGGCTATTTGCGCAATCGTAACTTTCAGGCCACCAATCCGTTCAGTAATGTCAAGGATCCTGCCTACACTCGCGTTCAGGGTGGTGTCGCGTTCGGTGGTCCCCTCAAGAAGGACAAGACCTACTATTACTTCTCCTTCGAGACGACTCGCCGGCATGAGACGGGCTTCGCCAGCATCGGACCAAAGGACGCCTTCGGCCTCGAGAACTTTGACGCAACCAACATCTTTGCTCCCGGGCTGGCCCCCCCGGGGACGTTCATCATTCAGGTCACGCCCGAACAGGCAGCTTTCCTAAGTTCGCCCGTACCTCCCGCACTCGTTCCCCTCGTGAGGCAGTACGCATTTCTGGCGGGCGGTTCCTCGGGGATTGCCCTGAAGGGCAGCTATCCGCAGTCGTTTGGCCTGCTCGCGCAGCTCGGGGGGATCCCGACCCCCGCGAACGGCAGCAGCCCGCTGACGCAGTTCCCCACCTCCTGCAACAACAACAACACGGTTTGCAACGGCTTGCCCAGTTCCTTTCTGACCATGAACTCGCAGACCGGGAACTTCCCCATCTTCGAAAACACCAGCCTCTATTCGCTGCGCCTGGATCACAACATCAACAGCGGGAATCGCCTGATGTTGCGCGCCAACCTGAGCCCCAGCCAGTTAGACGGAATCGAAGTAAACGGCGAGAACCAGACATTTGGACAGAATGCGTTCTCGAGAACATCACGGCAGGACTATCACGACGTGGCCGGCGTGGTCGAGGACAGCTGGACGATCGGCGGCAACAAGATCAACGAGTTGCGCTTCCAGTACGCCCGCCGGGGCCTGGCCTATTTTTACTCGAACGCGCCCGGAGGTTCCACCATCGCGGTAAATATTCCCGGCTTTGCGTTCTTCGGACGCGAGCCCTACAGCTACATCCAGCGGGTTGAGCAGCGTTATCAATTCACCGACAATTTCTCGATTTCCAAGGGCCGGCATGACATGAAATTTGGCGTCGACTTTAACTACATCCCAATCGATGCGACGTTCACGGTCAACTACGGAGGCGTCTACAATTTCGGCGGCCTCGATGCTACCCAACTCGGGTTTCCGAGCGGGCTCTCGCTTCCAGGATTTTCGCCGGTGCAGGCATACGGCTTGGGAATCCCCAGCACCCTGGTCCAGGGCATCGGCAATCCCAAAGACTCTTTCCAGAACAAACCGCTCGGCCTCTTCTGGGAAGACTCCTGGAAGATGCGGCCCAATCTCACTCTGAACTACGGGCTACGCTATGACATCGAGTTCCCGCCGAAGTTCACATCGCCCAACGCGTTCGCCCTTTCGGCCTATCACTCGCTGGGACTGCAGAAGAGCATCGAGACGGACAAGAATAACTTCCAGCCCCGCATCGGCCTGGCGTACGACCCCAGTGGCAGCGGCAAGACCGTCATCCGCGCGTCTTACGGGATTTTCTACGACCACCCCCTGTTGGGCCTCTACTTCCTGGGTGACGCTTCCGACGGTTCCAAGAGCGGGCAGTTGCTGTTTGCGGGTGGGAGCCCCTGCGATACAAATCCGGCTCATATCAGCCCGGCGAATCTCAACGCGACCAACATCTTTCAGGGCATTCTGACCACCAACGCTTGTCTGCCCACCTCGCTGGTGCCGAATCTCGGCTACTTGCCCAATGAACAGCGCTTTGATGCCTTTTTCCCGAACTCGCTATTTATCAACCAGAACTACGTCGCGGAGGGCTTCCCGCTGGGCTTCCAGCCCTTTGGCTATCCGCAGAGCAAGAACTTCGTGTACGCCTACTCGCAACAGGCCAACTTCACCATCGAGCAAGACCTCGGGAGCGGATTCGCCCTGAGTTTGGCCTACAACTACAACGGCGGGCGCCATTTGAACCGGCCCATCAACGCCAACACAGTGCGGGGAGACCTGCTCGTCAGGAACTGGCAGGCCGCTGTCGCCGCAGCCAGTGCGCCGCCCTACAACCTTCAACCCGGCGATCGGAGCTTTCCGAGCAATCCTCTCTTTGTCGGGACTGCGGATCCTGCTGCGTTCGCTCCGTGCGGGGTTGGGCCGGCCGGTCCCTACATTCCCGCGGCGCTCGTCAATTTCTTCCGGCCGTCGGGATTCAACCCTTCGCTGATGAACGCCTACGCACCCTGCGTACCCCTGGCCGCATCGATTCTTCAGGGGAACGGCCTCAACGCGTCCTGTGACCCGACCACGCTGGCCAATTGCGTCCCCTTCAGCGACATGGACGCCAACTACTCGAATGGCAGCTCCGTGTACCACGGCTTCACCGCCAACCTGCGCAAGCGCTTCAACAAGAACTACGAGTTCCTCGCCTCCTATACCTGGTCTCATGCCATCGACGATTCGACCGACTTACAGTCCCCGCTGGCACCGCAGGACAGTTTCTTTCCGGCCCTGGAGCGCTCCAACTCTACCTTCGATCAACGCCATCGGTTCGTGTTCAGCGGCCTGTATCAAACCGGCAAGTTGTCGGGCGGCGGTTTTGGCCGGGGTTTCCTCAGCAACTGGACTTTCGCTCCCATTATCGAAATCGCTTCGGGGCGTCCGTTCCTGATCATCACCGGCGAAACGACGAACTTCCAGTTCTCGCCGAGCTCGGCCCGTCCGAACATCGTTACGAGCGGAACACCTAACAATGCGTGTGGACCTACGATCCCCTCGAAGTACTCCCCGGCGGGCGCCTTCCAGCTGCCCTGTTACGCGGACGGATTCGACGGAACGTTGTTCTCGCTCGACGGCAACCTGACCCGCAACGCCGGCTTCAAGCCGTGGAACGTGTTCAACGACCTTCGCGTCGCCAAGCGCATCTACTTCGGCGAGCGCCTCAGCCTGGATGCCATGGTCGACATCTTCAACATCGCCAACAAATTCAACGTGGCGGACGTGAACCCGCTGTGGACCAACGCGGGCCGGCCCACCGCCGCCTACGATCCGCGCCAGTTCCAATTCGCGCTGAAGGTCAACTGGTAGGTCTCGTTTCCGGTCGAACCGTCAGCGTCTGGATTGCGGGCCGAGACCAAATCCAGACGCTCTCAGCCTCCTCATCCTCCTCATCGCATCCCTTGTTTTTCCAGAGCCGCACGGTAAAATGTTTCAACCTGACCCGGGCATTCGTCTCCGAATTCCCAGGAGTCTTTCATGGATCGCAGACGCTTCATCCAGGCTACCGCCGCAACCACTCTCGTGACTTCTCTCGACCATAGGCTGGCACGCGCAGCGGATGCCCCGATTCCCATGCGCAGCCTTGGACGTTCGGGCGAAAGAGTTTCCATGGTCGGTCTGGGCGGCTATCACCTCGGCATGCAGTCCGATGAGCAGGCGAGTATCCGCATCATTCGCACTGCGCTCGACGCCGGCATCAACTTCCTCGACAACTGTTGGGACTACAACGGCGGCGCGAGCGAAGTTCGCATGGGCAAGGCACTGCGCGACGGCTATCGCAAAAAAGCCTTCCTCATGACCAAGATTGACGGCCAAACGAAGAAGGCAGCCGCCCAGCAGCTTGACGAATCGCTCCAACGCCTGCAGACCGACCGGGTTGACCTTCTGCAATTCCATGAAGTGATCCGCGACACCGACCCCGCCCGCATTTTCGCTACGGGTGGCGGTATGGAAGCCCTGATCGATGCCAAAAAGCAGGGCAAGGTGCGCTATATCGGCTTCACCGGCCACAAGAATCCCGACATTCATCTGAAGATGCTCGAAACCGCGTTCGCCCATGGATTCACTTTTGACGCGGTCCAGATGCCACTCAACGTCATGGACGCGCACTATGAAAGCTTCGAAAAGAAAGTTTTACCCGTGCTGGTAAAGCACGCAATTGGGGTGCTCGGCATGAAGCCGTTGGGTGACCAGTTGATTCTGCACAGCAATACTGCGAGCGCGGTCGAGTGCCTGCACTACGCCATGAGCTTGCCCACGAGCGTAGTCATCACCGGATGTGATTCGCTGAAGATCCTCCAGCAGGCGATCGACGCCGCTCGCAGCTTCCAGCCCATGAACACGGATGCAGTCGCTACGCTGCTCGCCAAGACGGCGCCTGCTGCGGGTAAAGGAGAGTTCGAACGCTACAAGATTTCGCACGATTTCGACGGCACGGTCCACCATCCGCACTGGCTGGGCTGACGGGCCACCGCCCGGTGTTACACTCGTGCTTCAGGCATCCTTGGCGCTTGCCCGGAGTTCGTTCCTCATGTCCCAGCCCTGCACGCCCACGGCGCGGACGCGCGTCGTTCGCGAAGCCGATCGCGCCGTGTACGATCGGGACGCCGTCTACAAAATCCTCGACCAAGGCTTCATCTGCCACGTGGGCTTCACGGTGGAGAACCAGCCCTACGTCATCCCCACGTCGTACGGACGGTCAGGCGATAGCCTGTACCTTCACGGCTCTGCGGCCAGCCGCATGCTGCGCAATCTCGACCAGGGAACGGCGGTCTGCGTCACGGTCACGCTCCTGGACGGACTGGTGCTCGCGCGGTCGATCTTCAATCACTCGATGAACTACCGGTCGGTCGTGATTCTGGGCATCGCCACCGCTGTCGAAGATCCCGCAGAGAAGCTCGAAGCACTTCGCCGGCTTTCCGAGCACATCCTGCCCGGACGATGGGATCAGTCGCGTTATCCCAACGAGCGGGAACTAAAGGCAACCCTCGCATTGCGTGTTCCGATCACCGAATTCTCGGCGAAAGTCCGGCAAGGGCCGCCGATCGACGACGAGGATGACTACGCCCTGCAGACCTGGGCGGGAGTCATTCCGCTTGAGACCGTGGCGCGCAGCCCGATCACGGACGCCCGCTGCAATCCCGAGATTCCCGTGCCGGCTTACGCCCGCGCGTATTCGAGAAAGAAACAATAGGAACTGGTCGAGGCGTGGCTTGCCCAGCCTCCGGCCGCCACTCGGACGTAGCATTTTCACTTTGCATGCCGGATCTCGTTCAGAACATCGCATCGCACGTCGACTCCGGGCGGGACGAGCTGATCGGGTTTCTGCAAAAGCTGGTCCAGCTTCCCAGCCTTCCCGGCCACGAGCAGGCGGCGCAGCATTTCATCGCCAACAAACTTCGTTCCCTGGGTCTGAGGGTCGACGTTGTCGCCTCCGATCGGAACGATCTGAAAGATCACCCCGCCTTCTCTGACGACGGCGTTCCGTTTCACGAGCGTCTCAACGTGGTTGGGCGCTGGCAGGGAAACGCACGTAAAACGGGCGCAGAGGCAGCTCGATCGCTGATCCTGAATGGTCACATGGATGTGGTTCCAACGGGCAATGAATCGCGGTGGTCGGAGTCCCCCTGGAGCGGTTCGGTCCGCGACGGCAAACTCTACGGCCGCGGTTCCTGCGACATGAAAGCCGGACTCACCGCCAACCTCTTCGCGGTTCAAACCCTAAAGGCCATGGGCTGCCAGCCGGCGGCGGATGTTCTGATCGAGAGCGTAATCGGAGAAGAAAGTGGGGGCGTGGGCACGCTCACAACCATTGTCAAAGGATTCAAGGCCGAGGCCGCGATCATCACGGAACCGACGCGCCTGCGTCTGTGCCCCGTCCAGTCCGGAGCCCTCAGCTTCCGCGTGAAAGTCTCCGGTCGCGCCCTTCATGCCTGCATGAAGCCTTACGGCGTGAGCGCCATCGAGAAGTTCTATCTCGTGCTGCAGTCTGTGCAGGAGCTCGAACGGCAGCGCCACGTCGAGTATCGCAACCCGCTGTACGAAGACCCGAACAACATCGCGCCCGTAAATTTCGGGACGCTCCGCGCCGGCGATTGGCCCTCCACCGTGCCCGACGAACTGGTGGTCGAGGGCCGCTTCGGGGTTATGCCGGGCGAATCGACGCCCGCCGCGAGGGCGGCCATGGCCGGGGCGTTAAGCAAGGCCTCCGAGGCAGATTCATGGCTGAAGGGGCATCCGCCCACGCTCGAATGGTTTGAAGGCCAGTTCGAGTCCGGGCAGATTCCTCCAGATTCGCCGATCGTGCAGTCGATCGCCGATTGCCACGCGCGAACGTTCGGCAAGTCTCCCGTCGTCCAAGGCGTCACCTACGGGTCCGACCTGCGCCTGTTCACCAACCACGCCCACCTTCCCGCCGTGCTTTACGGCCCCGGCAACATCTTCAACGCGCACACGGTCGATGAATTTGTTGAGTTGGAGGAGGTAGTCGCGGCCACCAAGGTGCTGGCGTTGATTGTGAGCCAGTGGTGTGGTGGAGAATTCGCGCCGTAGGACGGAAGAAGCGCCGAGCGTCAGTCAGCAGCGCTAGGGCCCGGGAGAGGTGGTCCCGGCGCCATGAAATTCCACGTCGACCGAGTCTCCCACTCGGAGAAACAGGACGCTGGGATTTTTCATGCCCCATTTCGCGTAAGGCACAGGAAACTGCGAGGACGCGGTCCAGCGGTCTCCGTTCAGATTCACCTCCACCGGCACCACAATCTCATGCTCTGCCCCATGAATCCCGAACAGCCCATGGACCCGCACCGTAGAGACTCCCGCCATCGCAACCTTTCCCTCCACCCGATCGGGGCGGAACGTGATCTCCGGATAGCGCTCGGTTTCGAGCACGTCCCTATGCATCTTCCGGTCACGACTTCCGTTCGCGGTCTGCCCGCTGGTCGCATCGAATACCACTTCGCCGCCAATTTTCCCGGACACTGGATCGAAGGGAATCTGGCAGCGTTTCAGCTGGAAGGTGCCATGCACCGAGTGCAACCCTCCGAGCGTGAAGCGTGCGGTGGTTTGGGCAGGATCACATCGCAGGCTGATCTGCTGAGCGTCTGCCAGCACCGCCAACACCAGCCCAAACGAAAAAACAGCAGCGGCCACCTTCCCACGTCTTGCCCTTGGTTCCATCTCGACAGTTTTCCTCACGCCGGGCTGCTTCCCCGGCAGGGCGTTCCCAACCCCGGGCAGCGGTGACCCGGTGCGTTGTCCGATGCCGGGGCAGTCAAACCGGGTTGCAGCCAGGAAGTCTTGATTCTGTAAAGTTTTCTGCAAGCGCAGTGGAGGGACGGGTGTCCGGCCCGGCCTGCGATGTCCAGCCTTTTCGGGCTTGAAAGTGCCAAGAAAGTTCTTTGGTCCCCCTCAGGCGGCTTCTAGAGATTTGACTTTGGCCGTCTTCCGACCGGGCTTAAAGCCGGGCACCTTCCAAGCCAGCTTCGATTCAGCGCTCTTCCCGATTCCGTGAAGCCCTACCCGGGAATCGCTGAGACCAGTTCTAGTTCAACAGCAGCAGCTTCCCGGCGGTCTTCCTTGCTTCCAGATCGCGATGCGCCTGGGCCGCGTCCTTTAGCGGATACATGTGTTCGATTCGCAAGTTCAACTTCCCACCGGCGATCATTCCAAACAGCGCGCTCGTGCGCTGCTGCAGTTCCTCTCGGGTCGGGATGTAAGCGCCCAGCGATGGCCGCGTCAAGAACAGAGACCCTTTCTGCGCCAGCACGATCGGGTCGAACGGCGGCACCGCTCCGCTCGAAGCGCCGTACAACACCATGCACCGGCGCGGCCGCAGGACGTTCAGCCCCTTTTCGAACGTGGTCTTGCCCACTGAGTCATACACCACATCCACGCCTTGGCCTTCGGTGAGCCGCTTGGTCTCGGCCTCAAAGTCCTGCTGCGTGTACAGGATGACTTCGTCCGCGCCCGCCTCGCGCGCCAGCTTGGCCTTCTCTTCGGTGGAAACCGTCCCAATCACGCGAGCACCGATGTTATGCGCCATCTGCACCAGCAGCAGTCCCACTCCACCGGCCGCCGCGTGCACCAAAGCCGTCTCGCCCTTCTTCAGCGGGTAGGCATCATGCGACAGGTAGTGCGCGGTCATTCCCTGCAGCATGGCGGCGGCCGCCTGGCGATAGTTCACGCCCTCGGGAATTTTCACCAGCCGGTCGGCGGGAACGGCTGCGTACTCGGCATAGCTGCCCAACAGCATCGTGTAGCCGACTCGATCCCCAACCCGGATATCGTTCACGCCGGAGCCTATCGCCACGACCTCACCCGCCGCTTCCTGCCCGACCACAAACGGAAGCACCGTTTGATAGCGGCCTTCGCGATAGTAGACGTCGATGTAGTTCACCCCCGAGGCGGCGATCTTCACGGTGGCCTCATACCCCTTCGGTTCGGGAACCGAAACCTCCACCCATTCCAAAACTTCTGGACCACCCACCCGCTTAACCTGGATTGCTCTCATCGGCGACCTTCGATTCCTGACCTTCGATTCCTATGATAACGGCCGTGGCGCAGGGTGCGGCGGGCCCTCTCGCGGGGGCGTCCGGCAGATCGGCGTACCACCGCATTGTGAGAGAGCGGATCCTTCGCCCTTTTCTCCAGAACAGAGGCAGCCACGACATTTTTTCAAGGAAGGGGCAATTAGACGAGAAAGGCGAGCTGTGTAGCTCGCCTTGGGTTGCAGGCTCGTGCCGAGTCTTAGGCGGCTTTGCCGGCAGAGATTCTGTGAGTGGTTGAGCTATCGACATGGAACGTCCGAACCACGGGCTCCCCCTCAAGCAGGTTCCGCACCATCTCGTGGATGGCGGGGTACTGCTCCCGGTGGTAGCGTTCGGCGTCCTCTCGGCTATTCCAGAAGCTCAGCGCCAGCAGGCGCGTGCCGTCTGAGTCTGAGGCCAAAACGGTTTCGTCCACGAATCCGGCCTGCTTCTTGAGAACGGGCAGGACCTTTTCATGGATGGTATTGGCGAGTTCACGCGCTTTTCCTGATTTGCTGGTAAGTTCTACGACTCTGGTGTACATGGGATGCCCTCCTTTCGGTTCAAGAGGTGAAAGGAGGATCGCGCGGGTTGCGCGACCCTGCGTAAGTTTGTGGCGTAGGATCAAGGTACGCCCGTTCTTTTTCAGCGTCAACTGCTCCGCATAAGGCGCCAGGGTTGCTCGCTCAGTCCCCGGTCCGATCTTCCGCGTCGTGATGGTGGGGGCGCTTCCGACGAAAAATCTCCCGAATCAAAATCTACTATGGCTTCGGAGGAGGCACCGGGTCAGAATCCGCTCCCTTCACGCTTCCGGGATGCTTCTCCTGCGCGGCCGCCTGCATTTTCTTCCACTTCTCCTGCTGCTCCGGAGTCAAAATCGACGCGATCTTCGGCCGGAACGCATCCCGCACCTCCTGCATCTTGGCGCGCTTCTGATCCAAGGGGAGGTGCTCATCCAGCCGCACGGTCTTCATCTGCTCACCTTCGTCCATGACGATCGGCCGCAGCTTCTGTTTCTGTTCCTCGGTGAGGTTGAGCTGCTGGCTCAGCCACCGCAACTCGCCAAATCCCTCGAACGTGCGGCGACCGCCACCGGCCGGCCGCTCGGCGCCAGCGTTCGGGGTTGAGGGTGGAGCCGACGGCGGGGCCGCGTCCTGTCCCGCCGCCAGCCAGCACCCGCCGATCGCGATGACCGCAAGGGCACAAACCCATGATTTCAAACTCGCTCCCATATTCTTCTCCTTCGCTGCATCCTTGTATTTGGCTTCCCGAACGGAAGGAACGCGCCCCGGTTGTATTCAATCCTACGCCTGAGGACGGACCGAACTCCAGCCGTGGTGAAGCCGGACCACGCCTCAGTGCGGTGTCCAAAGGGGATGCGCCGTGAACAGTCCGTCGACAAAGCCGGTGTGGAAGGTCACGAACAACCCGAACGCCACGCTGGCCATCCCGGAAACCAGGCCCAGTCCACGATTGAGGTTTGAAAACCGCCTGCCGGTGTAGGCGAACGGCGCCCCCAAAATCATCGTGATGAGCATCATGCCGGCGATCGTTCCCACCCCAAATACCAGCAGGTAAGCCACCGCCCAGCGTGGGTCCCGGATGGTCGTCAGAACCAGCAGCGCGACGGCCGCCGATCCAGCGAGTCCGTGCACGATCCCAACCGCCAGCGGGCGCAGCAGCTGATACAGTCCGACCCGCTCGAAAAGCCTCTGCGCCGGCCCCTGCGGCTTTTCGTCCAGATGAAGATGCACGTCGGGCTGGTGGGAATGAACGTGCGCATGCTCCACCTCCCCGTGACGGTGGGTGTGCGAGTGAATCACGGCTCCCGGGCCGTCGAGCGGCGTAAACCGGTCGGTGATCCACTGGGTAGCTCCGCTCAGATTGAGCACTCCCAACAGGATCAGCATCAGCCCGACCGCCAGCTCCATGGCGAGGCCGACGCGCGGCGGGATCACCAGGTTAAAGAGGATGATCGCCGTCCCCACCAGGACAATCGTGACGGTGTGGCCCACGCCCCAGAGCATTCCGATCAGCCCGGCGTGCCGGATGTGCCGTTGACGGCTCACGATCGTGCTCACCGCAATCACGTGATCCGGATCGGTGGCGTGTCGGATTCCGAGCAGAAATCCCACACCGATGACAGTCAGCAAGTTGACCATGTGGACCTGACCCGGAGTGAAGCGGCAGCAAGGCGGGACACGAAACTATACCATCCGTCCGAGGTCGGGTTCCCCCTTGCGGCGCAGGCTCGGTTCGGCTGGGTGAGTGTGCACCGTTTCAGGAAACGCCGGCTCCGGTGCGAAGTGCGAAAAGTGCTATTTACCGTCTTGCAATCTTGCCTGTGCGTAGGTAATATCCCCGCCCTGTGCCGAAAGTAATTGGGACCTGACCCTTGGTAAATTGACCCCTGGAAACCCCGGGTAGTACCCTTTTGGGAGTTTTCGCATCCAAAGCTGGGAGGGGGTCGGTCGCGGTAAATCATAGAGAATTATGAGATTTCAGAAGCTCTATGCCCTGATCGCGCCCTTGGCCGCAGTCGCTGCCACCTGCGCCTGCCAGTCCGCGCAACGACCGGTGGCGCTGCTTCCGGCCCGGCAAGCGGCTCCGCCTGCTTTGACGGCTCCGGCTTCTCCCGCGAGCGCAGTACCCCAGGATTTGAAAGCGCAGCCGCAAACGGCTGCGCCAGCGCAAGCTGGCCCGGCGCCGGCGGCCGATCCGGTGGCCGACCTGATCGTCAAAGTAGAGAAGGAGTACCAAGCCGGACAGGACAACTACAAGGCAGGCCACCACGAAGAGGCCCGTCAGAACTTTGACCGCGCGTTCGATCTGCTGCTCAGCAGCAACCTCGAAATCAACTCCGATCCACGCCTGGAGCGTGAATTCGACCAGGTACTTGAAACCTATAACAGTTTCGAGATGGTCGCGCTCCAGCCGGCGGAGGGCGCCGCGGAGCAGAAATCCGAACCGGCCCCGATCGACGAGGCCAATGAAGTGTCCTTCCCAGTCGATGCCAACATTAAGGCCAAGGCGGAAGCTGAGATCCAGTCGACGCGCTCCGACTTGCCCCTGATGATGACCGACCAGGTCGCCGGCTACATCAATTACTTTTCTACCCGGGGTCGCGCCATTCTGGAGAATGCGCTGATTCGGTCGGGCCGCTACGACCAGATGATGCGTCGCACCTTGAAGGAAGAGGGCGTTCCACAGGATCTGATTTACCTGGCGCAGGCGGAGTCCGGTTTCCATCCCCTGGCCCTGTCGCGGGCGGGTGCGCGAGGCATCTGGCAATTCATGGCGAGCCGCGCTCGCGGGTACGGATTGCAGCGGAACTTGTGGGTTGATGACCGCCAGGATCCCGAGAAGGCCACCCGCGCCGCTGCCCGTCACCTGAAAGACCTCTACCAGCAATTTGGCGACTGGTACCTGGCCATGGCGGCCTACAATTCCGGTCCCGGCACGGTGCAGAGCGCGGTGAAGCGCACCGGCTATGCCGACTTCTGGGAGCTTTACCGCCGCAACGTGCTCCCGCGGGAAACGCGTAACTACGTTCCCATCATCGTGGCCGTGACCATCATGGCCAAGAATCCTGCGCAGTATGGCCTTGACCACTTGGAGAAGGAAACCCCGCTCCCCTACGACACGGTGGCCATCGACTATCCGGTGGATCTGCGCCTGGTCGCCGAGTGCGTGGACGCTTCCCCGAGCGAGCTGCAGGACCTGAATCCCAGCCTCCTGCGGATGACCACTCCCCGTGCTGACGAATTCCAACTACGCCTGCCGGTTGGAACCAAGGACAAGTTTGAGACCGCCATCGCCGCCATCCCGCCGGATATGCGGGTCTGGTGGCGTTATCACAAGGTCCAGCCCGGCGACACGCTGAGCGCAATTGCCCGGATCTATCGCAGCACGCCCAAAGTGATTGCTTCGGCCAACCACCTGAAAGATGACCAGAACCTGGTTCCCGATAGCAAGCTGGCAATTCCCATCATCCCCGGCAAACACGCCACCACCGAAGACGGCGCCACCTACGCCCGCCACGCCACCCGCTACCGGGTTCGCAGGGGAGACACCGTCGAGTCCGTCGCCGACAATTTCGGTGTGCCCCCGACCATGGTCCGGCGCTGGAACCGCTTGAAAGCTGACAGCCTGAGAGGCCGCAGCGTGGTGTACGTTCATCTGCCCGTCACGCCCAGCGTCAATCGCGCCGTGAGCGATACAAACTCCTCTAAGTCAAAGCAGGGAAAGACCGTTCAGGCCGTCAGCAGCCAACAGAACCCAGTCGTCCGCCACCGGGTGAAGCAGGGCGAAACCTTGTACTCGATTGCCTCCAACTACAAGACAACGGTTGACGCTCTGAAGCGGGACAACCGCAACATTGCGAACCTGCACCCGGGAATGGTGCTGGTGGTCCGGGGAATCCCTTAAGAGCGGGTGGCAGGTCTTAAGGTCTTAGGATTTGTTTCTTCCACAGCGGTGCCCGGGTTTGCGTCCCCTATCTGTCCTCTAACGCGGCAAACGAGCGCTTGAGCCCAAGGGAGGCGCCTGAGACCTGAGGCCCAACCCCTGAGACCTGAGAGCTGGGAGCCGATTTCCTGTTACTGTCCCGCAAAAATCTCTGTGCTATAATCGCGCCCCGTTCGGCGGACGAGGTAGTTCTGCAGTTGTCTTTCTAATTCTTTCGTGCGCGGCGCCAGGTTCGGCGGCGTGCCAGCGTTCACAGCGGCGCAACAGCAGGAGGAGCAATGACTTTTTACGACGAGACCCTCTACGGACGTGACGACGAGGATGAATTCGGCGACAGCGGCGCCTACGGCGAATCGCCCGAAGAGGTTTTAGAGGAAGAAGAAGAGGAAGAGGAAGAAGAAGCCGGCCTGCCCGAGATCCGGGAGTCGGTCGCGGTAATCGAGGTAGAGGAAACCGCACCCGCTCCTCCCAAACCCGCTGGTGGTGGTGGAGGCGGCGCCCGCAAGCCCGCCAAGAAAGCGACCAAGAAGAAACCGGCTAAGAAAAAACCGGCCAAAACAGCAGCCAAGAAAAAGCCGGCCAAGAAGGCGGCTAAGAAGAAAGCAGCAAAGAAGAAACCGGCCAGGAAGGCCGCCAAGAAAAAGAGCGCTAAGAAGAAAAAGCGCCGCTAGGGGGAAATCGAGCGCGGGCGTCTCGCCCGCGTCCGTCAACTGGAGAAAACGAAAGCCGGGGCTATGCCGCGGCTTTTTCCTTCTGGCTGCTTACCGTTCTGTACGCGCCTCAATGGTTGCAGGCCTAGCCGGAGGCCAGTTTCTCCGCCACCTTGCCTGCGGCCAGCGACAACATGACTCGCGTCACTCCGCTGATGATCAGGCTGATCCCCACCAGCGTTCCGATCGCCCACACTGAACTTGACGGCCAGTGCTCATAAATCATTCCGCCCAACACGAGCGTGATCACTCCATCCACCAGAATCCAGAACGCGCCGTCGACCGCGCGCGCCTTCCACCACAACATCACGTCCAGCACGCCCTCTACGAAGAAAAGGAATGCCAGCAGCAGGGTGAGCGAAGCAATTCCGAGCACCGGTTGAATCAGCAGGTAAGTGCCGATGAAGACATACGCCAGTGCGATCAGCAACTTCCATCCGATCCGAGAGCCGCTGTGCGCGTGGAACGCCAGCACAGCGTGCACCACGCCCACTAAGACCAGAAGCCATGCGATAAAGGTTGCCAGTGCCAGGGCTGCGATGAACGGTTCCCCAACGGCCAGCATTCCGAAGATGATCAGCAGCACGCCCCACAGAACGCCCCACTTCGAAGCCTCTTTCACTACCGCCAACGGATTCGGCAAAGCAGTCGCCATAGATGCCCTTTCCAGAACTTCCTGATCGAGTTGCCGGGCTGCCAATAATGTGTTGTTTGGGCGCATTGTGCCAGACGACTCAAGGTTGCGCAAGCACGGAACGGAGAGACGCGGAGAGACGAAGGCAGGCGCCTCCGTGTGCAGATTTTCGAACGCGGGGAATCGGGGCCGATCCCTCGGGGTGCGACCGGCGAATTTTCCGTTTCACCGGGGCATTTCACTCGGGCAGGCTCGTCCGTCCACATTCGTTCCCCAGCTGAGGACGCACGCCACAGGTCTAACTATTTGTTTCCTACCGCG
>DASQPN010000028.1:0-5154 GCA_035643915.1 Terriglobales bacterium
GTGCGCGCCGAGGCCGTGCCCCTCGAGAAAAAGGCGGCTATCTTCCGGGCACTGGCCCTGAGAAACGGCAGCCTGTCCAAGCCAGGCAAGTAGCCCCGCTTCCGAAAGGAGGTCCTCCATGGGCACGAGCAGCGTTCGTCATCCCGCCGTTGCCGGCCAGTTCTATCCCCGCCATGCGACCGCTCTGCTGGCAGACATCCGCTCCTACCTCAGCCCCACGACCGAACCCGTCCCCGCCCTCGGATGCCTAGTCCCACACGCGGGTTACATGTATTCCGGCGCCGTCGCCGGTGCCGTTTATGCCCGGCTGGACATGCCCGCGTGCTGCATTCTGCTCTGCCCGAACCACACCGGCTTCGGACCGCCCCTCTCGATCATGACCCAGGGCGCGTGGGAAACCCCGCTTGGCACGGCGCCCATTGACTCCGAGCTCGCGTCGGCCTTGCTCGCTAAGTTTCCGTTCCTGACCGACGACGCCGACGCGCATCGCGCCGAGCACGCCATCGAAGTCCAGCTGCCTTTCCTGCAGATGAAACGCCCTCAATTCCGCTTTGTCCCGATTGCCATTGGCACCAGACGATATGAACCCCTCGAATCTCTGGGAACGGCCATCGGCGAAGTCCTGGCTGCACGGAACGAGCCGGTCTTGGTTCTGGCTTCGAGCGACATGAACCATTACGAATCCGACGAAGTCACCCGCGTCAAAGACCACAAGGCCATCGAGCAGATTCTCGCTCTCAATCCACGCGGGCTGTATGACGTGGTGATGAACGAAGACATCAGCATGTGCGGCTACGGACCCGCGATCGCTATGCTGACCGCAGCCCAGCGCCTGGGCGCCACCAGGGCGGAGCTCATCAAGTATGCGACTTCAGGGGATGTCTCCGGAGATCGGAAAATGGTCGTCGGATACGCGGGGATCGCGGTGCTGAAGTGAGTTAATCTCCTCGACCGACTCGGCCCTCGAGGAGAAGCCAACCACAATGCTGACGAGGATGCCCCACACACAATAAAGGGCGACCCGAAGTCGCCCTTATCCAACTCTGCTAGCCAGCTTTAGCGCGGCCGGCCGGGTGGCGCCGAATGTCCGCCCGAAGATCCACCCGTACGCCCACCGCCGGTGCTCATGTGTCCACCGCCGGTGCTGCCGCTGCTCACGTGACTGGCGCCGCTGCTCACGTGACTGGCGCCGCTGCTCGGACGAGTGCTGCCCGCTGCGCTCGACCCGAATCCCGGCGAGCCCATTCCCATGCCCCGCGCGGGAGGCGCCGTGCGCACGGTCGCAAATCCGCTGCGCTGCACCTCATGCGACACCTTACCCAGATTGCTGACCGTACCGCGCGGGATTCCCAACCCCGCCGTGCCGTTCTGCACCAACACGCGCCGCGCAGGCCCGCCCGCCGTCACCACCGGACGTCCCACTACCACCGTCCCGCTGCCTTGCTGCGGAGGCCGCGGTGTTGGGAACCGGTTGGGAGGATTCGTCAACCGGGGCACGGTGTACCACCCGCCGCCAAAGGCGCCAGGCGCCCACATCCAGCCATAGCCCGGAACCAACGACCAACTCCCGTAGCGATACGGCATCCAGCCCCATGGGTATGCCGAAACCCAGGTGTACCCGAAGCCTGGATAGAACATCCATGCGCCATCGGCGAACGGGCTCCAGCCCACGTCGGTGAAGTAGGGTTGCCACATCATTCCGTACCCGGGAATGTTGCTATAGCTGCCATAATAGTTCAGGTCGCTGACCCCGTAACCATAGGGATAGTTGCTGTACGACCCCTTGCTCGCATACTCCTGCTGGTACTTGACCTGCTGCCTGTCCCAGGCATCGTAAGGATCTTCTTCGATGTTCTTCGCGACCGTATATTTGTCGCCTCCCAGAAGATCGAACGTTGCCGAGTTGTTCTTCGAGAGGTTCACGGGACCCGATGCACTCTGTACTTCGAGGTCCCCCTTGAACACGGACAGCACCGCATCAGATGCGTCGACATCCAGGCGGAAGTGCACGGGCCGGGTGAGTGGGACGGTCTCGTTACTGAAGGCCAGCGTGAATTCGTCGTCCTTCTGCTTGGCCAGGTAGTTGACGTAAGCCTGCCCGGTCCGCAGAGTCAGGGTGGAAACCCGGCCACCTGAATCGCGTAAGCTAAGCTTGGTGAATTCCATGCTGCTCTTGGGGGTAATCCGCAGCGTGCTCCCGTCTTCAAACTCCACTTCCGCGCGTCCATTGTCTTTGGTCGCCAACTTCATGCCTTCGACCATCGGCATATTGAGGAATGCGTTTTCGTAGCCCTTTCCCGCGTTGCGGTCCACCTGCACCGTGCCTTCCACGTTGCTGAGCCGCACAATGCGCACCTGCGAATCCGCGAAGGCCGGTGTGACCATCAACGCGAGCGCCAGCCCCACCATCAGAACGAACGACCTGCCCAAGCTTGGCTTCGACATACGTGCCTCCCGTAGACTTCTCTTCCCTTAATTAGAGCACGGTTGGGACCATTTAGTTGTCAAGGTTTTCAGTGACTTGCCGCCGGACCCCGAGAGGCCCCGTCCCTCCAGATGGCCTTCGGACAGGCCAGTCACCCGGTAACGTCGTCCCTGACCAAGCGGATCGATCAGAGCAACGGTAACCCTATGGTCCTGAGGCTTTTGGCGAAGCGAACTCTACGCTCTCTGCAGCCGTTCTCGGCCTTTCCCGGCAAGAAGCCCATCTTAGCGAGTCCAGGCGGTTCCGTTCGCGTCCCTGGCGGTCAGCTTTTTTCCGACAGCCCAACGCTGTCGGTCCGAGGTGTTACCGGCTCGCCGCCACTCCGCTTCCGCTCAGCAGGCGCTGCGCCCGTGCCCGCGTTACGTTGATCACCGACGGGTCGGCCACAATCCGTTGCAGGATCGGCGCCACGGCCTGCAACTCCTCCAGACTCTTCTCGTTCACCATCTGTTCCATGCGCTTCAGCTCTTCCTCGAGCGCCAGCTTCTGATAGTGATAGTAATAATCCAGTCGCCGACCAAACTCGAGCGTCGTAGAAATATTCTGGAAGACCGCCGTTAGGTCCCGCACCGCCGGAATTGGCGAGTAGTTGTAGGCTGCTTGCGTGCTGCGCTGTCCATCCCTGTAGGTCAGGACCTTCGCGCCGGTCGAGGCGAGGTTGCGCTTGCCCGAATCCACCTTTTCTTCGAAGTACCTGGCCTTGGCCGCCAACTCGAAGATCCGTACGCGCGTACCCGGCGAAATGGTGAAGTCCAGATGGAACGGATCTCCCGGATCGGCGTCGACCGTCAGCTTGCCAGTCGAATCGTAGCCGGCGTGTCCATCGGAGGAAACCGTCAGCACGTAGTGATCGGGGATCGATTGGGGAAAATCGAGCGAGAAGCTCACCGTAGCAACGGCCGGCCTCGGTTCCTGCGGCCATCCCGGCCACGACAAAAGCAGCACGCCAAAGAACAAGACCGCCCGAGTCGCGGTTGCCGGAAGAGACAGGGAAAGCGCAATCATAAGGGAATCGAAACGATTTTAAGGCCAGAAGATCAAAACCAGGGAGAGCGGTCGGTCCTGAAAAGCATGCACTTTCACGTCACCGCAGCGCCCCCTGGCGGTGTAGCGTGGCCGCCGTGTGCAAATGACAAATGGCAATTGCCAGCGCATCGGAGGCGTCCACCGGCTCCGGGAGTTCCGCCAACTCCAACAGGAGCGTCACCATATGCTGCACCTGCTGCTTCTCCGCCTTCCCGTATCCCACCACGGCCGACTTGATCGACAGTGGCGCGTACTCCGCCACTTCCAGCCCCGCCGTGGCAGCGGCCAGCATCGCCACTCCACGCACCTGTCCCAGCTTCAACGCCGACTTCACGTTCACCGCGTAAAACACATCCTCAATGGCGACCTCCTCAGGCTGGTGTTCGCGAATCAATTCCGCAAGCCGCTCATAGATACGGTTCAGACGCACCGGCAACGGGTCTCGTGGGGAAAGCTTGATCGCGCCGTTGGTCAGGCAAACCAGCTTTCCGGCAGGCACCAGCTCCACCACACCGTAGCCCGTGTACTCCGTCCCGCAGTCGATGCCCAGAACGCGCATGTTCGTCCAGTGTATCGCGTCTCGGCAGTGCCGGACTATGAGCGCGATGGTTCGTACTGCTCAACCGGGCCATCCATGCCGAAGACTCCACGCCCAGCATTTCAAATTCTCTGAAACGAATGCCCTCGCTCCCTCACTACAGTGAAAGCTTCCTGCCGCCCGGGAACCGATTTGCACGTCAACCGTGGTCCGCTGGACCCAGTGTCGGAGTAGGGATCGCGATTGCTCACGACCCCCTCACAGATCCGGACGGGCGGATTTCCCGCATCCGGCTCTTACCTCAGGTGATGACGCCAAGACGGCGGAGAGGATAGGGATGATAGATTCGCGGTGGTGGCAGCCAGCGGTTAATCAAACGCCGCATCCGGTCCCAAAGGACGCGGCCGTTCTGGCTGCGCCGGGACAGCACGCGTTGCCCGAGCCAGCCTACCTGGAACCGAAAAGTGCTCAGCGCCGGGCCGTTCATGGGCACGCCATAGTAGCGGATGTGTCCACCCATGAGCGCTCGCAGCCACTGGCCCACTTCCGGGATAGGAAGGTGCATGCGTCGTTTGAGCTCGGCTTTCACCTCGCTCAGCTTCGCCTGCAGCCGTTTGCGAATCGTCTGCCGCAACACCGTAAAGCGTCCATTGCTGCTCTTCTTTCCGCAGATATGGGGGTGAGTAGGCCGGCGGAATTGCACCACCGGCCTCTCGCAGAACCGAGCGTGAGACTCTCGCCTCACTCGGCTCCCATCAGGCAAACCTGCCGATCATCCGGCTTGTCTGTCGCACGCATCGAGTTCCTCCTGTTACCAGTTGCTTCGGTCATGCGACTGCCTGATCCGACCCCTTCGCTCCAGCCCCATTACGAGCTTTCTCCGCTCCTACGAGTCGGTCCGCCCCAGTGCTCCGCATCGGTACTCTCGCCTCACGATTGTGGCCGCTTGGGCTTTTCCCTTAACATCAGAGCGACTGGTTCCTGCAGTTCCGCGCAACAGCCTGCATCCGCTTCACGCCCCCTCTACGCCGGTCGCCGTCCGCTCAGTCATCAGGCACCCCGCGGACTTGTCCCAGGTGGGCTTTACGCACGTGGTTTCGACGAC
>DASQPN010000029.1:0-30867 GCA_035643915.1 Terriglobales bacterium
AAACGCTGATCGCCCGCAGTACCTTCTTGATTTCGCGGACTCCCGTACTTAGCATAACGATCCCTGTGCCACATGACACAGAGGAAAGGCATGTCAGGGAAAGAGGCGGTATTGCTGGTCAGTCGCGCCCCGGCGCTGTCCCTGATTGGTTGCACCTTTCACGAAGGAGCGGATGTGTCGTCCTCACGGTTCCACTCTCACCACGGGAGCCAACGCAGCGTGCCGGCGCTCTCCAGGTGTTCCGGATCGTTACTCTGTTCGCCTTTGCTGTGGGGCTGGACGCTTGCGGAGCGAGTGTGCGGGCGTATTTCTGGCCGGCTCACAAATCGACTGATCTGACCATCCCTGTGGGCGGGCAGACGGGTGCTCCCCCGACCGCTCGGGCATGGACAGCCCGATTGCGGGGTCAGACGCGTCAGACGCACGCCCCAGGGCGCCCCACCGTGTCCCGATGTAAAATAGAGGATTACTCTGTGTCCGACCATCGCATCTATGCCGCCTGAAGACAAGACCTCCACGCGTGACGAACGCTACGACGCCCAGCGCGTCGAAAACAAGTGGTTTGAGCGCTGGCAACCGGACTCCGCCCTCTACGCAGCCGAGCTCAACTCCACCAGGCCCAAGTACTATGTGCTCGAAATGCTGCCCTATCCCTCGGGCGACCTGCACATGGGCCACGTGCGCAACTACTCCATCGGCGACGCCCTCGCGCGCCACATGTGGATGAACGGCTACAACGTGCTCCATCCCATGGGCTGGGACTCGTTCGGTTTGCCGGCGGAGAACGCGGCGATCCAGAACAACACACCGCCCCGCGAGTGGACACTGCGCAACATCGCCAACATGAAGGTGCAGATGAAGCGCCTCGGCTTTGCCTATGACTGGTCGCGCGAAGTCACCACCTGCTTCCCCGAGTACTACCGCTGGAACCAGTGGTTCTTTTTGAAGATGTACGAGCGCGGTCTCGCCTATCGCAAGAAGAGCAAGGTGAACTGGTGCCCGAAATGCGCGACCGTGCTCGCCAACGAGCAGGTCGTGGGCGGCAACTGCTGGCGTCACGAAGACACGCCCGTAGAGCAGCGCGAGCTCGAACAGTGGTTCCTCCGCATCACGAAATACGCCGACGAACTTCTTCGCGATCTCGCAAAGCTCGACGGCTGGCCCGAAAAAGTGCGCATCATGCAGCGCAATTGGATCGGCCGCAGTGAAGGCGCGTTCGTCGACTTCGATTTGGGCGGCACCGTCGGCCCCGCTGGATCCACCGTCACCGTCTTCACCACGCGCGTCGACACGATTTATGGAGCCACCTCCGTCCAGTTGGCCCCCGAGCATCCCGTCGTGGCCGACATTACCGCGAACGACCCGGACTTGCGCGCCAAGGTCGATCAGTTGATCGCGGAGCAACGCAAGGCCAAAGAAGTTGGTGACATCGGCGAGATCGAAAAGCACGGCGTATTCACCGGTCGTTACGTCAGGAACCCCTACAACCAGGAAGCGCTGCCCGTCTGGGTGGCGAACTACATCCTGATGGACTACGGCACCGGCGCGATCATGAGCGTGCCCGCGCACGATGAGCGCGACTACGAGTTCGCAAAAAAATACAGATTGCCGGTCCGGCTCGTGGTTCTTCCGCTGGGCGGGGAGTCGGACGAAACCGTGACCGAGCCGCCGCTCCCGTTCGTGGCCGAAAACGGCCTGCTGGTGAACTCCGGTCAATTCAGCGGACTCACCAGCCAGGAAGCCCTCAAGAAGATGGCGGAGCATGCTGAGAAGAATGGCTTCGGCAAAGCCACGGTGACTTTCCGTCTCAAGGACTGGGGTATCTCGCGTCAGCGTTACTGGGGCACGCCGATCCCAATGCTCTACTGCGAGAAGGATGGCATCGTCCCCGTCCCAGAGAAAGACCTGCCCGTCATTCTTCCGGACAATGTCGACATCACGCTTACGGGTGGGTCGCCCCTTGGACGTGTGCCCGAGTTTGTCAACGCGACCTGCCCCAAGTGCGGCGGTCCTGCGCGGCGCGAGACCGACACCATGGACACGTTCGTTGATTCGTCTTGGTATTTCTACCGCTACACCGATGCACGCAACGACCGTGCGCCTTTCGACAGCGCGACCGTCGGCTACTGGTTCGGCGATCGCGGCATCGATCAATACATCGGCGGCGTCGAGCACGCCATCCTCCACCTCATCTACTCGCGCTTCTGGACCAAGGTCATGCGCGACCTCGGCTTGGTGAAGAACGATGAACCCGTCGAGCGCCTCTTCACGCAAGGCATGGTGATCAAGGACGGCGCCAAGATGTCCAAGAGCCTCGGCAACGTAGTCTCGCCCGACGAGATGGTCGCCCGTTACGGCGCCGATGCCGCGCGCCTCTACAGCCTGTTCGCCGCCCCGCCCGACCGCGATCTGGACTGGCAGGACTCCGGCATTGAAGGTATCCAGCGCTTCCTGGGCCGCGTGTACCGCTTCGTGATGCGCAACGCGAAACCCGACTCTGCGGATTGGCGGAGGCCCGTGCCGCAGGATTTGTCTACCCAAGCGCGCCAGGTTCAACGCAAGCTCCACCAGACCATCAAGCGCGTGACGGACGACTTCAAGGGACGCTGGCACTTCAACACCAGCATCGCCGCAATCATGGAGTTGGTGAACGAACTCTATGGTGCGGAGGAGCACGCCGGGCGGCCTTCGGCTCCCGCGTCGATTCCTCTCCCGCTGCTTGCCGAAGTGCAACGCAGCCTGGTCTTGCTGTTGGCGCCTTTCGCGCCGTACCTCGCGCACGAGCTCTGGCAGACCCTCGGCGAGAAGGGAAGTCTCTTGCGTGCCCCGTGGCCGAAGTACGACCCCGCACTAGCCCAGGAAGAAGAAATCGAAATCCCGGTGCAGGTCAATGGCAAGCTGCGCGGCCGCGTTCTCGTGCCTGCGGATGCGGACAGATCTCTGGTTGAGGCACGCGCGCTAGCTGACGAAAAAGTTCAGAGCGCGATCGCCGGCAAGAAGATCGTGAATATCGTCTTCGTGCTCGGCAAGCTGATCAACTTCGTAGTACGTTAGGCGCCCGGCAAGCGACCCACATCAAAATAAGCAGGCGGGCTGGATCGCCCGCCTGCTCTATTCGCAACTGAAACGAGCTAACCGCCCTTCAGTTCTGGGCGGTCTCTGCCGAACCGAATACGAGAGCCTCTTTGCGGTTGCCGAACGAAAGTTCCCGCAGCGTTTTTGTCCCGTCCGGGCCGCTCGATAGCGTCACGGCACTATACGGGGCCGGCTGCTCTTTCTCCACCAGCTTGCCAGAAGTTGTCGCCACCACGTTCTTTCCCTGCAAGATCCTTATCTGCACATCGGAACCCGTGCCGTCCCATGTTACTTTGTAGTCGCCGGGCTTCAACTGGGTTGCGCCCACCTGTACGTCCGAAGTCAGCGTGAATTTTGCCTCGTTCTTTTCTTTCGCGAACGCGCTCAGCGTTGCGCAGAGGGCTACGAATGCCACCAAAACAGAGTACCTTGCGAATCTCATGACTTCTCTCCTAAATAGAGCGTTGGTTGTGGTTTCGGAGTCGAGACCTGACTCCTCGCCGGTCACTTACGTATGGAATGTTGTGAGAGTTTCTTTTGGGGTTTGGATGTCACGCACCCATGTCAGGTTGCCGAAAAATACAATCGGGCGAAGCCTCTCCGAGACAGATTTACCTGGTTTGTGAAGGGTTTGTAAATCTCTGTCAACCTTTCATAAATGGATGCGCTGATTCGTCGTGCGCACAACCTTGAGTTATGCTTGAAGTTCATGGCCGTCTGGTCGCCTACCATCGAGGGTTTTCACAGCGTATTCCGCAAGCCGGTTGTGCCCGTTGCGGAAGTCGCCTGGCGTTGGAGCTTTGGTGCGGCCGCGTGGGTCCTGCTCGGTTTGGGTGTCCTCGAGTATCTCGATACCTTGCCGGTGTCCTCTACCGATCTCCTCATGCTGCGCACCGGACACCCGCTACTGGTGTCCAATGCCCTTTCGCACATCGTGCGCGGCACCGGCTTTCGCCTGGTGCTGGCGTCAGTGTTCCTGTTTTCTGCTCTCGCAATTCTGTGGATCTTGCTCGCGTCGATCGGACGGGCTGCAACGCTGGATGCTCTGATCGGTGACATTCGGAAACGAGCGCGTGTCTCGCTGGACGAAACCCGTGACATTGCAAGCGACGTCCCGTCGATGGCAGGCGAAGCCGAGGATGCGCCGCCACCTTGGCGATTGCGCTCTCTGGCGGGCTTACATTTTTTCCGTGCCGCTCTCGCCCTGGCGGCATGCGCGGGAGGTCTGGGTGCGGTGATTCTGGCCGGCTTCGCATCCTCCAAGACTGACCCGCACCCCGGCATCGTGTTCTTCCTCGCGCTCACGCTCCTGCTGCTGGTCTGGATGGCATGGTCATGGGTCAGCTGGCTGCTCTCGCTGGCGTCGATTTTCGTCGTGCGCCAGGGCCAGGACACATTCGGAGCGTTGTCGTCCTCGGTTGGGCTGTGCCGCGATCGAATGGGCGCAGTGACTGCGGTCGGCGCCTGGTTCGGCCTGGCGCATCTCGTGCTCTTTGTGGTGGCCACTTCCGTGGTGACCTTTCCGATGGCCTTCGCGCAGGTATTGCCAGGGCCATACCTGCTGACCGCAGTTGTGCTGCTGACTCTCGCTTACTTCGCGATCGTGGATACTCTCTACATCGGGCGGGCGGCCGGATACGTTGCGATCTTGGAGGCGCCGCCAACTCCCTCTGGGTTGCCGGTTCCCCAGGCCGAAGTGCCACCCGATCGCTCTCAGCTCTCAGCGATCAGCCTTCAGCCCGCGCCCGCCATGGTGGACCAGGAAGAGACGATTCTGAGCGACACCGCTGCCCTCCTTCAGGCGAACACTCAGGATTCAGCTTTCCTGGCTCAGCCATCCACCGCAACGATGGACCAGGAGGAGAGAATTCTCGGCGATCTCAGCAGCGAGTCGGAAGCCAGCAATCCGCAGTGAGCAAAAGAAGTTGCTGTGAGCTATCAAATAAGCGCCGAGAGTTAGAAGCTGAGAACCCCAGAGCCGCGAACTGAGAACCGAGCCCTCAGCCCTCCCTTTACACTGATTTCCGAATCTGAGACACTCATCCGTGGAAACTCAATCGATCGTTGTCCTCGACTTCGGCGCGCAATATTCGCAGCTGATTGCGCGCCGCATCCGCGAACTCAACGTCTTCTCCGCCGTGCTCCCGTGCAACGCAACCCTTGAGGAAATCCGCAGCTACTCGCCGGTGGGCATCATCCTGTCCGGCGGCCCATCGTCGGTCTATGACCAGGACGCGCCCGTCGCCGATCCGCAAGTCTTCACTCTAGGTTTGCCCCTGCTCGGCATCTGTTATGGCTTGCAGTACATGGTGCACGCTCTCGGAGGAAAAGTGCGTCCTGCCGACAAGCGCGAATACGGTCATGCCCAGGTCGAAGTCGATGGCGCCGGCTCGCGTCTGTTCGAGGGTCTACCGAAAACGCTCAATGTCTGGATGTCGCACGGCGACGAGGCCGAACAGCTGCCCGCAGGCTTCCGACTGACTGCGAAATCCCCGAGCGCGGTAGCCGCGATCGAGAATCCCGCTCAGAAAATGTGGGCCGTACAGTTTCACCCCGAGGTCCACCACACCCCGCTCGGGAAGGACATCCTTCGCAATTTCGCTCTGAATATCTGCGGTGCCAAACCCACGTGGACCGCCCAGCACTTCATCGACGCCACCGTCGAACAAGTTCGCACGCAAGTCGGCAGCGGACGCGCAATCTGCGCTCTTTCCGGCGGTGTTGATTCCTCTGTCGCCGCCGTGCTCGTCGATCGCGCCATGCGCGACGGCTCCGGAAAGACGCGTCTCACCTGTGTCTTCGTCAACAACGGCGTACTCCGAAAAAACGAGTTCGAAAAAGTTCAGCAGACGCTCCGCGACAAACTCGGCCTTCATCTCGTAGCGGTCGACGCCAGCAAGCGCTTCCTCAGTCGGCTGGCCGGCGTGACCGATCCTGAAGCCAAGCGCAAGATCATCGGAAATGAATTCATCGCGGTCTTCGACCAGGAAGCGCAGCGTATCAAGCAAGAAGAAGGCAAGGTAGAGTGGCTGGTGCAGGGTACGCTCTATCCCGACGTGATCGAATCGCGCTCCGTGCGCGGCCCCTCGCAAGTCATCAAAAGCCATCACAACGTCGGGGGCCTTCCCGAGAAAATGGAGCTCAAGCTGATTGAGCCCCTGAAGGAACTCTTCAAGGACGAGGTCCGCCGCATCGGTCGCGACTTGGGCATGCCCGAAGAGATCCTCCAACGGCAGCCTTTCCCAGGACCGGGCTTAGCCGTGCGCGTGCTGGGCGAGGTCAACGAAGAACGCCTGCGCATCGTGAAAGACTGCGACGAGATCGTGGTCGACGAAATCAAGAAAGCCGGACTCTACCAGAAAATCTGGCAGGCGTTCGCCGTCCTCCTGCCAGTGATGTCGGTTGGCGTGATGGGCGACCAGCGCACTTACGCCAACACCTGCGCGATCCGCGCCGTCCACTCCGAAGACGGCATGACCGCCGACTGGGCTCCCCTGCCCTACGAAGTTCTGAAGACGATGTCCAGCCGGATCGTGAACGAAGTGAAAGGGGTAAACCGTGTGGTCTACGACATCACGTCGAAGCCGCCAGGCACGATCGAGTGGGAGTAAGAGACTGGTGTTTGAGACGCGGGCTGCCGTGTTTAGCGGCGGTAGCACAAACCGCGCGGGCCCAGACGCCTTCGTCTGGGCAGCCGAGGGCCAGTTCGGCAGGCCGAATTCATCCGACGAGCGATGGGCCGCCCAAGGCTAGGTGCTGCCTAATCCCGGTGCACCGTCCCCATCGAAAACGCCGGCAAGCAAACCGCAATGTACTCCGCTCCGCCCTCCTCGGGCGTTGAGTACTGCACCCACTCCCCCTTGTGCGCCATGACAGCCTGCCCCGCCAGGACATCCATCTGCCCGCCCTTGTGGACCACGCGCACCATCCCCACCAGTACGATCGTGAACTCGTCGAACTCCGGAGTCTGTCCGGGCTCCACCCATCCCTGGGGACTGCGCATGTGCGCCACGCTCACGCCCGAGGTCTTCGAATTGACGCGGCCAATGTATTCGTCGATCCGCTTTGGCTTGTTGCCGGCGGCCTGGATGCGCGTGGGCTGGGGAATGAGTGTGGGCATATTTCTGTTTCTGGCTCCGGGCGTCTGCATCGAGACCTTGCTTCAGACGGGTGCCTTGCGCCGAGCGCGCCTACATTAGACCACGGAACTGAGGGGCGAGCTGGCAGGGAACGCGCCTCGGCGACACGAACCGCCGAGGATTCACAACCACCCTTCCAACTAGGGACACGGATAACGCGATCCCGGAATGGACGGAGTGCCCGGGACGACAATGTCCGGAGTGTCTGGCATATCTCCGATCGGAGGTGTGCCCGGGATGATCGTCCGCGCGCCCGGCCTGTCCGGCGTGTAACACGTGCCCGTGCTTGTGGGCGCGGTCGCCGGGGGTGGCGGGCGCTTGGCCACCGGCATCGGCGTCACCGGGTTTGCCTGCAACTCGCGCGCAGCATCGGTGACTTTGCCCAGGGTTAGCGGCTGCGGCAGAGTCATCTGCATGGGTGAGCCTACGTCCACGAAAAACTCGCGGCTGTGGGCGGGAAAAACAAGAGAGATCACGCCACCGGCGGCCCTCCCGCCTGGTGGCCAATCAACGTGCCCAGGCCCAACCCGGCCAGGGGCGCCGCGATGGCACCAGCAATATTGCCTCCGCCCGCCACCCGCCAGGCTGTGCCCTCCTCGCTCTCAACCTTCACCGGCCCCGCGGCGTTCGCCACGAATCCGTCGGGGAAGATCACCGAAGCGGATTGCAGCAACATTTCCGCGCGCGTGCCGTTGCGCGCAAGCCGGTCGAGCTTTCCTTGGACGAAGGTTCCGGAGGGGACCACGACCTGATCTCCCACGACGATGGGGGCGACGGTTTGCGCGTAGATCTCATCTCTGCGGTGCGTGGTCCGGCTCGCAACCGGTTTGTCAGCACCAGCGCGAATCTGGTTCCCGCGGGAATGGTCACGGCATCCGCTGTGGGTGCCGCAGGAGGTGAACTGCTTTGGAAATCCGGCGGCGCGGGCGATTGCGGTTGATCCTGTGCCAGGCAGGTGAACGCGACGAGCAGCATGGCAGCCATGGCGAAGACTCGCTGCGCTCTTGTCCCGGCCAGAGTCAGAAAGGCAAACCTTGGCCGAAACGGTTCGACGCCAGCGAGGGTACTTCGCCATTTCGGTACCTCCGGTCGGCCGCTCTGGATTCGTGGGGGCATTAGTTAAGTTAGTTAGGAGAAGCAATCCGCATCCGATCGCTTAGACTCGCGACTCGAAGAAGGGTATCGGCTCAGCCGGTAAAGATTTGCAAAGCTAATGGTAAGGATTTGTAAAGCCGCGCCCGAGTTAGGGGATTGACGAGAAACGCAGCCGCGCAATACCCCAGGGGAAAATTCGCGGAAGTCCGCCCTATTCCGCCTTCTCCGCCACCCACCGCGAAACAGCCGTGACCATCTTTCGCGGAGCAAAGCGCACCGACTCGGCGACCAGCCAATTCTTGAATCCCGAGATCGCCACTGTCTTCCCCGCCATGAGCGCGCGATAGCCGTCTTCCGCGACGGTTTTCGCGGCCATGGGAGCGAGCTTCTTAAAGAGGCGGGAATTCTCTGTCTGTGCCCGCTTCTGGAACTCGGTAAGGGTGGCGCCCGGACAGAAGCATGTCACACTCACGCCCGTGCCCTTGAGTTCATCGGCGATCGCTTCCGAGAAGGAAAGCACGTACGCCTTGGTGGCGTAGTAAACGGCCATCAGGGGCCCGGGTTGGAAGGCTGCTGTCGAAGCCACGTTCATGATCTTGCCCCGACCGTGGGCGAGCATCGGACCGAGGTAGAGTTTAGTAAGGAGGGTAAGCGCCGTGACGTTGAGTTGGATCTGCCCGTAGGATTCTTCGAGGGGAATTTCGGCAAAGTTGCCCGACCGCCCGTAGCCGGCATTATTGACGAGTATGTCCACGTGGATTCCATCGCGCTGGGTTTGGTCGAACAGATTCTGCGACGCCTGCGGCAAGCCGAGATCAAGCGGGATCGCCTTCACCGTAACAGCGTGTTGCCGCCGAAGTTCCTCCGCCAATTGCGCGAGCTTGGGGCCGCTGCGCGCGACCAGGACCAGGTTGTAGTTGTCATGCGCGAAGAGCTTGGCAAGTTCGTAGCCGATGCCGGTAGAGGCCCCGGTGATTAGAGCAGTCTGGTTTGTGTTTGCCATAGTTCCCGGAAACGCACGCCCCGTCGAGCGTACTGGCACATTCGAGCAGCGAACCCACCAGCTTTGTTGGGATGACCAGTGTAAAGGATGCAGCTCGCGGGGAAGAAGATACAGAGAGAATGCCGAGAACGCCTCCGAGTCCGATGCTGACGTTGAAGACCCCAACTGCGGGCCACACCCATGTGCAGGCTCTCGGTCCGGTGCCGCCTCGAGTACTTTTGAATTATTGCCTCGGTGCCCGCCCACCGGTAACGTTCCGCCACTCGCAGTGGAACTTAGCGACTGGGGTGGCCATGTCTTCTACGGTGCGGGCAGGTCTCTGGCTTTTTCCTCGGTCTACGCGCGACAGCTTACGGATTCAAACGGCGATCGTCCTGGTGCTCGCACTCGGCATCGGGCTGTATTTCTGGGTGGACTCGGGGTATCCATCGCTTCTGAAAAAACTGCACGCCGGCGCCTCCATCAAGCTGAGCGGCGCGCTGAGTTTTGACGCGAAGTTGGCGGTCACGCCGCGTATGCCGGTTGCGTCGCGCATCGGCCGCACCACCGTGAACTGGATGTGGACCAGCCGCATCGGCATGACCTTCGGCCTCTGCTTCGGCGCTGCTCCGCTGACCCTGCTTCCCCTGCTTCCGCGGCGGCGCTTCTAGAGTGCGGCAGCGAACACGGCTCTCGGTGTGATCTCGGGAGTCCCTCTTGGGGTCTGCGCCAACTGCGTGGCTCCCATCGGGCAGAGACTCTACCAGGGAGGCGCCAGCGCGAGCACGATGCTCGCCACCATGATCAGCTCTCCGATGCTGAAGTGGTGGTGCTTGCAATGATCTTCACTCTGTTCCCACCCGGAATCGCGTTCCTGAGGCTCGCCGCGCCGCTGGTCCTGCTGGCTTTGGTGCCTTGGCGCACACCTGAAACGCCTTCAGCCGGTGAAGTGAGTTGCAACCTGGCGCAGGCGGGCGGGCTGGCTCCCACTGCCACAACCTTAAAGCAATACTTGAAAAATCTGGTGCAACTGGCGGCGACCACGATCTCGTTCATGATTCTCGCGGCCTGTTGGGTACGCTGGTCGCGGAGGCGATTCCGGCCTGCTCGAGGCAGAGGCAAACTTCCCCAACCGGCAAAGAGGCGTGCCCATGTAGGCACGCCTCCTGTGCTTGTCGTTGAACTGAAGAGCTGTCTTACACACCCACCAGCGCCGGTTCGGCGCTGTAGAGCGAGTGCCACGAGGTCGCGGCCTTCAGCTTGTCGTTGACGTTGTTGATGTTTTTCACACCTTCGGTCTCCAGCCACTTGCGGAAGGCATCAGCGCCCTGCTTGGCGTAGATCGGAATTCCTTCCTTCCACGTGGCGCGGCCGCACAGCACGCCGTTGAACTTGACGCCCGATTCTCCAGCCAATTCCAGCGTCTCGCTGAACTCCGCGTTGCTGACCCCGGCTGACAGGTAGATAAACGGCTTGGTCGCGACGCTCGCCGCCTTGTGGAACAGGTCGATCGTTTCTTTCTTCGAGTAAGCCTTCTGCCCCACGTACGACTTCGTGCCCTCGACGAACTTCATGTTTACCGGCACTTCGACCTTCAAAACATCGACGCCATAGCGATCCCTGCTGAACTCCCGCATGCTCTCGGTGACGATCTGCGGTTTCTTCTTGGCGTATTCGAGGCCTTTCTCGTCCGCGCCTTCTTCGTACCCGACGAACTCGAGGAAGTATGGGATGTCATTGGCGCGGCACTCATCGCCGATACGCTCGACCCAGGCATGCTTCTTGTCGTTGACGTCCTTCGGATCGAACGGAGTGTAGTAGAGCAGGATCTTCACGCAGTCCGCGCCCGCTTCCTTCAGGCGGCGCGCCGACCACAGATCGAGCAGGTCGGGCAGGCGGCCCGGGCCGGTCTTGTCGTAGCCGGTCTTTTCGTAAGCCAGCAGCAGTCCGGCGTTGCGAGCGCGCCGCTTCGAGGCGGGCAGTCCCCACTCGGGATCGAGCAGGATAGCGCTGGCATGCGGGGTCAGCACTTCGGTGACCAGCGACTTGAATTCCTGCATCATGGCGTCGCTGACGTCTCCGCCCTTTTCCTTGGCGAGAGACTTCTGCAGGGAGCCGCGTTGATCCATAGCGGCGGCGGCGATGACGCCCCGGTCATTCGAGACCTTCTTGAGACCGGCCAGCTTTCCAGGGGTGAGCTTCATGTGTTCTTTCCTCCAAAATAAGTGCGGGATTGGGACGGATAGACTCCGCCGTCGAAGGTCGATTGGGGCGGCCTTTTATTGTAATACGGGGCCGGCTGAAGGGTTGTGACGAATGAACCTTATTTTCAACCCGAGGACACAGGGGTTCACGGGGGAAACATGGAACCACCACGGAGACGAAGGAGCACGAAGGAAGGAAAGCCGCGCTGGGACTCAGAGGCCTTGGGGAATGTCCGTGCCGCTTCGCCCGGGATCGGGCGCTATGGCCTCAGGGTCAGCGCGCTCAGCACCGCCTGCTGTTTCGCGATCAGCGTATCCACCCCTTTGCGGGCCAGCGCCAACATCTTGCCCAGTTGCTCTTCGTCGAACACGCGGTGTTCAGCGGTGGCCTGGACTTCCACCATCTTGTGGCCGCCCGTCATCACAAAGTTCAGGTCGACGTCGGCGCGGGAGTCTTCCTCGTAGCAGAGATCAAGCAGAATCTCGCCGTTGACCATGCCCACGCTGATCGCGGCTACAAAATCGCGCAGCGGCACGGCTTTCAGCGTTCCGGCCTCCACCAGCTTCTCCAAGGCCAGACCAAGCGCTACGAAGGCGCCAGTGATCGAAGCAGTGCGGGTGCCGCCGTCGGCCTGGATCACGTCGCAGTCGATCCAGACGGTGCGTTCACCCAGCTTCTCCAGGTCGGTAACCGCCCGCAGGGAGCGCCCGATCAGACGCTGGATTTCGTGCGTCCGTCCGCTGGCCCGGCCTTTGCTCACCTCTCGCTGCGTTCGGGTGAGCGTGGCACGGGGCAGCATGCCATATTCGCTCGAGACCCAGCCTTTCCCGCTATTGCGCCGGAAGGCAGGAACCGTTTCTTCCACCGACGCGGTGCAGATGACGCGCGTGTTCCCCACTTCGATGAGGGCCGAGCCTTCGGCCGTACGAATGAAATCGGGGAGAATACTGACTGGGCGAAGCTGATCGGGCGTACGGTTATCCGAGCGGTAAACCATGGGGAGATTGTCAATTGCCGCTTGGCAATTGTCGATTGAAAAAACGTGGAGCGATACTGCGGTGTGAGCAGGTCACCGATCTGCGCCCCCTTTCTTCGCGAGCTTCGCACACCCTTGCGTACTTTGATGCGGTTAAGAGCTTTTGCTCTGCTTGCAAGGGACGTTGGAATCTCAAACCGCAGAGATCGCTGAGAAGCACCGCAGAGGACGCGAGAGGTGGGGTGAAGATCAGCAATTGGCAATTGAAAATCGACCATCAACATCTAGAATGGGAAGAAACCGGAAACCTAGCACCTAAGACCTGAGACCCAGTTCTCCTACTGTCCCGCCTGTATCTGTCCCACCAGCTGTCGGACCGCGCTCGCGTCGTAGAAATTGGACAGGTCCGCGTGGCCTGCGAGGGTTTCACGATCTCTACCGTCCACCAGGATTTTGACCCGGAGAATGTCCGGGATATTTTCCGCCAGAGTCTGGATAAGGGAAGCCACCGTGAGTTCTTCTTCCAACACGCCCGAGCGGTGGCCGTTGGCGAAGGCGGAGTTGAGGTCGATGACCGCGAGGCCGGGCGTAACCAGATAGACCGCGCGCACGTCGGCTCCGGGGGCTAACGGGTGCGGCGAGTTCTTGGAAAGATAGATTTCGAGCAGGGCGCGGAGGAGTTCCTCGGCTCGTTGCTGGCGTACGGACGGCAGCGGGATGCTGGCTCCTTCCGGGCGGAGCGTCCCGGGGTCGTCGTAGGCGACATATAACGTAACCCGTTCGGTCGGACCCGAGACCGGAGGCGCCACGGGACGCGCGTCCACTGCGGCCGGTGCCACTTGTGCGGCACGGCCTCGCATGCGACCCGCGTAGATCCCCATGCCCAGCACGGCCACCAGCAGCACGCCAATGCCGATCATCAGGTGGCGGGGGATCATTGCGGCGCTCCCAGTCTGTCACGCACTGCGGCGATACCGTTGGCGACTCCGCTTACTACGTTCTGCTGGTAGGCCGGCAAGTTCAGATCCATGACATCGGTGCCCGGCGGGGCCACTTCCACAGCGATCGCCGCGGCCGCCACATTGTTCAAGGGACGCAAGGGAGCAGCCAGCGTCCGGACCTGGATCTGTTTCTTCTGAAGTTCGGACGAGACACCCTGGGCGGCCGCCTGACTCAAAGGCAGAAATCGGCTCTGCGCCGTGTCCCAGGCCACGAACGGTCCATTGTTTTCTCCGCTCGCCGGCAGAAGTGCCGTGTAGAGGCGAACGCCTCTGCCGCTGGACGCTGCGTGCATGCTGATGTAGATCACGGGATGCGCAGTATTGGTGAAGATGGCGCGCTGATCGAGCGTGAGGTTCGCGTCGGAGTCCCGCAGAACCAGTGTCGAGATGCCCCGGGATTCCAGTTCCTGGCGGAGGCGGCGTGCGAGGGCGAGGGAGACGTCTTTTTCCGCCAGCTGGGCAGTCAGGGCAGCACCGCGGTCATCGCCTCCGTGACTGGCGTCGAGGACTGCGTAGAAATGTTGGGCGCCAGACGCCACGATTGCGGAGGGAGCGCTCTCGGGGGAAGGGCCGGTGGGCGGGGTCGCACCCGGCTGAGGAACTTGTGGCGGCGGCGGGGCGCTTTGTTGCGGTGCCGGGGCAACCGTGATGGTGCGGCCCTCGTTGCTGAAGCTCGCCATCAGGGGCAGGTTGCCATTCACGACAAGCTCCGCGGTCCCGTTGCCCTCCGCGTAGCTAGCGGAGGGTATCGTCTTGTCACCGAAGGTGAGGGTGGGTGAACCGGGGGCGACGATCGGCTCCCGGCTGAACACCATGCGCAGTTTGCCAGGCTCGGTCGCGATCGTTGGATTCACCGGCGAAGTGAAATTCATCACCAGCCGCGAAGGCGTGGTGTGACTCAATTGCGCCGTGAAGTGGGTGGCCACGCTACCGATGAAAAGCCGATGGGCAGCTTCATTGAAGGTGACGGCTCCCCCCAGAATATGGGGTAGCAATGCGCCGAGGGAATTCAGGGGGACCAAGCCGCGTCCGCTTTCGAGCAGGAAGTCTCCCGAGAGATCCACGTTTCGACCGCGAACCTTGGCGCGATTCTTGCCCGCGGTGAACTCGGCTTCCGCATCGCTGTAGCGCAGCTTCCAGTGGAGACCGTCGCTTCGCGAGCTGACGGGGCCCAGTGGTTCCAGGAGCTCGAGCAATCCCACATACTCGCGGCCTTCCCGATCCACAAGGGGTAGGGAATGGTACGTCGCGGCGGAAAAAACTGCGATGCGCTTTTCGCCCGCGGAGCCGGCCGGGTGTGCGGCGAAAAGCACAATGAGAACAGAAAATACGAGAACCGTAAAATACCGTGGGCGTGTCCTGCCTGGGGGACTTCGCCGCGGAGGGAATGGACCACACGAAAGCAATCCGGGAGACCTCTTAACGTAAATGCGGAGTTTCAGCATCAGAGTAACAGAGGCTGCGGCGCAGGGATTCGAGCCCACCGCAGCTACTTGCTGCCGCGTTAACTCCCATGAACACAACCAAGGCAATCTTGCCGGTCCTGCTCAGCCTGCTGCTTCGTATGCGCGCGGTCGCACAGGAACCAACCTTCCGTACGCAGTCCAACGTGGTGACCGTGCCTGCCCTCGTAAAGGATGAAAAAGGCAAGGCGATTTACGGGCTGCGGGCCAGAGACTTCCTCATCGAGGACGATGGCGTCGAGCAGGTTTCCCAATTGGATGAAGCGGCCGAATCGGAGCCGATTTCGATGGTGCTCGCCCTCCAGTCTGGGCGCAGGGCAAGCCGTGAGTTCGCACGAATGCGCGGCTTAAGTTCCATGCTGAGCCCGATCTTCGGCTTGCCCGAATCGCAGATCGCTCTCGTCGAATTCGACAGCCGGGTGAGTCTGGGCCGCGACTTCACGGACCATGCTGATTCAATCGATGCGGCCCTCGAGCAACTGCATCCAGGTGACGGCGGGGCCGCGATTCTGGATGCGGTGCAGTATTCTGTGAGGTTGCTCGATCACGCTCCCAAGGGCCACCGGCGGGTGCTGCTACTGATCAGCGAGACTCGGGACCACGGCAGTCACTTCGCCAAGATTCAAGATGTGGTCATGGCGGTCGGCACCAGCAACACGGTGGTGTATGCCTTACCCTTCTCGCCCGCGCTGTCCCAGGTGCTCGACACGGAGCGCGGCAGCAACAAGGACGAACGACGTGCAACTGGGGACCTGCTTGCTCCCCTCATGATGGCTTCGCAAGGGATGCGTAAGAACACGCCGAAGGCGGTGGCGGTCATGACGGGCGGCGAGTACGAGATGTTCTCATCGCGCAAGAGTTTCGAACAACGGATGACGGACTTCACCAATCACTTACACAGCCGCTATTTGCTTCGTTTTGAACCGAAGAGTCCGCATCGTGGCTTGCACGAGATTCGCGTGCGGCTGCGGGAACCGGGCAAACAGACAGTTCTGGCCAGAACGAGCTACTGGGCGGAGGGGACGGCCCAGTGAAGGCCGCGCCGTCCCTCGCCGCTAGAGGCGCAGCTTGCCGCGTCTCCCACCGAGCCGAGGGCTCCCTATTCCAGCGCGTAGATCGTCAACCCACTCAGCAGCTTGGGGAAGAAATCCGTCGACTTCTGCGGCAGGACTTCACCCGCGAAGGCGATGTCCCGAACCTGCTCCATTCGGCAGGGATTCATCAGGAAAGCGACACTCGCACCGGCCGTGCGAACTGTGGCGAGCGCTTCCTCGGCATCGCGCACGTAGGACAGGTTCTGCTGATTCCGGATGGATTCTTCCGAGAGCCCGAGCACGCCTTCCAGCAGGACCTTGTGCAGCTGCACCACGTCGAGTGACTGCTGCCGGACAGAGAGGCCGGGGAACCTGGATCCCGGCGCTTTCGGCGTGTGCAGTAGCAAAACCCGGGACCCGCTCGCCGCCAGGATGGCGGTCCCAACCTCCCCCGCCTCGCGCAGGATTGTAGTCGCCCGGGCGGCGTCCGCCGACGCGTCGACTTCTTCCACCTTGAAATAGGCCCGAGCCGCGGACTGAAATGTCTCTGGCGAGAACGACGGCAGGCCGTGTACCACGCGGTGCGTCGGCAGAATGACCAGGCCGGCGCTGTTCATATTGACGAAGGTCATCATGGCCAGTTCGTAGGGGCCCTCTTCCGCCTCGATGGCTCGAATCAGGACGCCGCCCGCGCGCTCGCGGGGCGCGCCCAGTGGTTGCGCGCTCATCGCGCGGCGCTCGTTGCGATAGTTAAGGGCCGTTTCGTAACGGTGATGGCCGTCCGCGATGATCAACCTCTTGTCCCGCATCTTGCTCTGCACAAGTTCGATGAGGCCGGGATCGGAGACCTTCCAGATCCGGTTCAGCACGCCGTATTCGTCGGTGACCTCGGTGGTCGGAGCCGTGTCTGGGGTCAGTAACCGGTCGATCTCGCCAGTGTCGTTATAAAGCATGAAAATCTGGCCGAAGTGGGCGCGCGTCGCCCGCAGCAGGTCGAGGCGATCAGCTTTCGGCCTGGCCAAGGTCTGCTCGTGCCGGAAGATCACGCTCGCCGAATAGTCCTCCAGGCGTCCCAGGGCGATGAAGCCTCGGCGTTCCACCTCCGTCTTGCCGCCCGGCACCAGGAAGCGCTGTGAGTAGGCATAGATCGAGGGCTGCGGGTCTTGCAGGAAAACGCCATCGCGGCGCCAGTCACGGAAGAAGCCGGCAGCGCGGCTATAGACGTTCTCCGTGCTGTTGTCGGCGGGCTCCGGCTTCCCCAGAATGAGGCGCACCAGATTGTAGGGACTGGAGGCGTAGTAGCGCTCCTGGGATTCCGGCGTAATCTTGTCATAGGGTTGCGTCACCACCGATGCCGGGCGGACCCGTTGCGGGTCATAACGGAGCGCGCGAAAGGGAACGATGTAAGCCATGGGAAGCTAGCATTTTAGCAAGACGCGAGGAGGGCCGCCTGTAGTTCGAACGGGAAAGACTAAAGACTAAAGACTAAAGACAAAAGCGTTACAAAATACCGTATTTTCCTCCAGTCGGGCCCTGGAAAACTGTGATACGATCCGCTCAATCGAGGTAAGTGCATGACCCGCCAACGTGGGCGCGGGTCTTCCCCCAAGACCCGAGTTCGGACTCTCTACTCGGCCCCTTCCAAAAATGGGATCAGGACAATGCTGCGCACGAACCGTTTCTCCCTGTACGTGTCCCTCTTTTCCGTCGCGATGCTGCTGCTGGGTTTGCAAGGCCCAGTGATTTGGGCGCAGAACACCGACGACGTCCACATCCAGCCTCGGATCGAACCCAAACCGGCGAACGTCGATGAGGTCAAGGAGTCTGGGTTCGCATCGCACACGCGCCCGTATAAGGCATCGGTGGAACTGGTACTCGTGCCCGTGACCATCACGGATCCGATGAACCGGCTGGTGACCGGGCTCGACAAGGACAATTTCTCGGTGTTTGAAGGCAAGAGCCAGCAGGAGATCAAGTCGTTCTCGAGCGAAGACGCGCCCGTATCGCTGGGCGTGATATTCGACATGAGCGGCAGCATGAGCTCCAAGATCGAGCGCGCCCGCGAGGCGGTCGTGGAATTCTTCAAAACGGCCAATCCCCAGGACGAGTTCTTCATGATCACCTTCGCCGACAAGCCCGAGGAAGTCAGCGATTTTACGAGCTCGATTGAGGACATCCAGGGCAAGTTGGTCTACACCGTCCCCAAGGGACGCACCGCGCTGCTCGACGCGATCTACCTGGGCGTGAGCAAGATGCGGCACGCGAAGTATCCCAAGAAGGCCATGTTGATCATCTCCGACGGTGGCGACAACCACAGCCGCTATACCGAAGGCGAGATCAAGTCGATGGTTAAGGAAGCCGACGTACTCATCTATGCCGTGGGCATTTACGATCATTATTTTCCGACCGAAGAAGAGAAGCTCGGGCCCGCCCTGTTGAGCGAAGTCACGGAGTTGACCGGCGGGCGGGCGTTCACCATCGACAATCCGAACGACTTGGCCGATGTGGCCACAAAAATTGGCATCGAACTACGCAACCAGTACGTGCTTGGGTACCGTCCAACTAACCCGATGCGGGATGGCAAATGGCGTAAGATAAAAGTGAAACTTCTACCGCCAAAGGGGTTGCCGCCGCTCCGGGTTTATGCGAAGACGGGATACTATGCACCTTCGGAGTAGCCGGTTTTTTTCGGCCTTTTTGCTCCTGGGTTTCCTTGTAATAGTCGCTGTAGCGCAGAGTTCACAGGCGCCGGGGGACGCGTTCCCTCCGCAAGTGGCTCAACCGCCGACCCCCACTCCCACCAAGCAGGATCCACCGAAGGCAGATTCATCAAAGCAGGACTCGTCAAAGCCTGATGCCTCCGCCCAGGCACAACCCGGACAGCAATCCGGCCAGGAGGACACTGGCGGGTTTGTTTTCCACAAGCAGGTGGACGAGGTGCTCCTGCACGCCACCGTGGTGGACGACAAACAGCGCATGGTCACGAACCTCGACCAGGCGGCATTCACCGTGCTCGAAGACGGGAGACCGCAGAACATTGTGTCGTTCCGGCACGAGGACATCCCGGTCGCGATGGGAATTGTGATCGACAATTCCGGATCGATGCGCGAAAAACGCGACAAGGTGAACAAGGCAGCCATCAACCTGGTCAAGTCGAGCAATCCTCAGGATGAAGTGTTTATCGTCAACTTCAATGACGAGTACTACCTGGACCAGGATTTCACCGCCGACATCAGCAAGATGCGCGAGGCTCTCGAAAAGGTCGATACTCGCGGCGGAACCGCGCTCTATGACGCCGTGGTGGCTTCTGCCGATCACCTGAAGAGGAACGCCAAGCTGGAAAAAAGAGTGCTCTTCGTCGTGACCGACGGGGAAGATAACGAGAGTCAGGAATCTCTGGAGCAGGCCATCCGGCGCCTGCAGGAGGAGAACGGACCGACCGTCTACGCGATCGGGTTATTGGGGGAAGAGAAGCAGCGGCGCGCGCGCAAGGCGCTCCAGTTCATGGCGGAGAAGACCGGCGGCCTGGCCTTCTTTCCTAGAACGCTCGATCAGGTCGATGAAATCAGCCGCACGGTGGCACGCGATATCCGCAACCAGTACACGATCGGGTATAAACCCATCAATCCGAAGAGCAGCGGCGGGTACCGTACCATCAAGGTGGACGCGAAAGGCAAGGGCTATGGCAAGCTGACCGTGCGCACCAAGAGCGGCTACTATGCTGGCCAGGAGCGGGCCGCGGCCTCCGGAAAATAACGCCGCTCAGCGAGTGCAGCCGATGAGATATGCCTTCTCCGCCATCGTGGATGCGCAGATTCCTCGGCCCAAGACGCTAGTTTCCAGCACATTCTGGACACCTACGCCAGTGAAACCAATAAAGGAGTTTCGGTGTGGGGGAATTTCTCTGAATCGGACCTGTCCTTTCGTCCGCACGGGAGGTCTAGCACCGTTCTCGAAATCATGAAGCACCAGCTCCTTTCGGAGCGGCGGTTGTTTGGAGAGTTCCTGGGAGTACCCGAGTCTGAGGCCGCGGCGGTTTTGCCGGTGGACCTCTCGATGGCTCGGCTGCGAGAGCGCATGTTTCAACTCGCGCTGCCCCGGTTGGCGTTCCTCGCGGGGCGCGATCAGGCGTGCTGGCTCGAGACCGCTCACTTTTTCGACGCGGAGCGACAGCGCATCTCGATTTTCTGGCGACGCGTGTTGCATACGGCCCATCATCGAACGCAGCGGACCGTCTACTTTCGATTGTTGAACGAGTCGGTGCCAGCCACCTATGGACCGACCGCAGATGTGACCTGGGACGGAGCGGATCCTACCTTGAGTGTGGAAGCGGCCAGCCGGCAAGGAAAGGGCTAGTCCTTTCGCTGATTGACGCTGACCGGTGCGCTTCCTTACTCTGTAATGTGCGAAACGCAACCACGGCCTCAGGTCTGCGCGTAGCCGACGACATCACCCAACTCGTCGGCGAAACTCCGATGCTGCAATTCAAACGGCTGGTCACGGAAGGAGCTGCCGATGTGTTTGCCAAGCTGGAGTACCTGAATCCCGGCGGCAGCGTGAAGGATCGCGCGGCGATCGGCATCATTCGCCAGGCGGAGCATGCGGGCAAACTGCAAGCGGGTGGGACGATTATCGAAGCCACCGCCGGCAATACCGGAATCGGGCTGGCGCTGATCGGTGTGAAACGCGGCTACCAGGTGCGTCTGTTCGTGCCGGAGCGCTTTTCGGAGGAAAAGGTGATGATCATGCGGGCGCTGGGCGCCGAGGTCATTCGCACTCCGGAGGCCGAGGGAATGGACGGTGCAATCGCTCGCGCGAAAGAACTCGCCGCCTCTGATCCCAAGGCCTTCATGGCCGCCCAATTTGAAAATCCCGCCAATCCGGATTACCACTACGAAACCACCGCACGTGAAATCTTTGAGCAGATGGAGGGACGCATCGATGGCATCGCCATAGGTTCGGGCACGGCGGGAACGTTCACCGGAGTTGCACGCTTCGTGAAAGAGCGCCTGCCGCACGCCTGCACGGTTGCAGTCGAAACCCAGGGCTCGATTCTTGGCGGCGGCCCGCCCGGCCCCCACAAGGTGGAAGGGATCGGGGCCAGTTTCATCCCCAAGAATTTTGACCGGTCGGTGTGCGATGAAGTCATGATGGTGACCGATGAGCAAGCCTTCGGCATGGTGAACGAACTAGCCGCGCAGGAGGGTGTGCTCGCCGGTTCAAGCGGCGGGGCTGCCGTGTTTGCGTCGCTGGAACTGGCACGCCGCTTGGGAGCAGGAAAGCGGGTCGTAACCATCGTCCCTGATTCAGCGGAACGCTACCTTTCCAAGAAGATCTTTGAGGGCGGCATATAGCCGCAGGGTAGAGACCGGGTTCGCCTCGTCCAAGACGCAGCCAAGCTGCGTCTCTACCTCAAACGCCTCTCAGGAACCGAGGAAAAATGTCGAAGAAAAACCAGCCTGCCGGGTTCGCGACGCGCGCCATCCACGTCGGCCAGGAGCCCGACCCGTCCACCGGTGCAGTAGCTCCGCCGATCTTCGCAACCTCCACCTATGTGCAGCAAGAGATCGGCAAGCACAAGGGATACGAGTACGCACGCGTATCGAATCCGACCCGCACTCGATTGGAAGAAAACCTGTCCGCCCTGGAAGGTGGTGTTGCCGCGAAGGTGTTTGCCAGCGGCATGGCCGCCATCAATGCGATTGTCACGACGCTGAAGGCCGGCGATCACCTGGTATGCGGGCACAATCTGTATGGCGGCACGCCGCGCCTGTTCAACCAGGTATGGGCCGACTTCGGCCTGGAGTTCACTTACGTGGACACCTCGGACGTCAAGAACGTCCAACGCGCACTCAAGAAGAATACCCGCATGGTGTTCATCGAGACACCGACGAACCCGCTCATGGCGTTGACCGACATCCGGGCCGTGAGTGACGTCTGCCGCCCTAACAAAATTGACTTGGTTGTAGATAACACCTTCATGTCGCCCTACTTTCAGCAGCCCATTGCGCTGGGCGCGGACCTGGTCGTTCACTCGACCACCAAGTTTCTCAACGGACACAGCGACGGGTTGGGGGGAGTTGTGGTCTGCACGCGCCAGGAGCAGGCGGACAAACTGGCCTTCTTGCAGAAGGCCGCCGGTGCGATCCTGTCGCCGTTTGAGTGTTGGCTGATCCTGCGCGGAGTGAAGACACTGGCGGTCCGCATGGAGAAACACGACGAGAGTGGCCGCGTGGTGGCGCAGTTCCTGGCCAGCCATAAGAAGGTGAAGAAGGTCTTCTATCCGGGCCTATCCGACCATTCGCAACATGATCTGGCCAAGCGTCAGATGACCGGATTCGGCGCGATGATTAGTTTCGAAACTGGAGCGCTGTCCAACGCCAACAAGATGCTGCGCAAGGTCCGAGTCTGCTCGCTGGGCGAGTCCCTCGGCGGAGTCGAGACCCTGATTTCGCATCCCGCCACCATGACCCATGCGGCAGTCGGCGTAAGAGGCCGCCAAGAGATCGGCATCACCGACGGCATGGTCCGCATTTCGGTCGGGATCGAAAACGTGGAAGACATCATCGACGACCTTGATCAGGCCCTGGCAGCCATTTAAGGGCCTGATGAACCGCCCCCTTCTGGCGTCATTCCGAGGAGCACAAGCGACCAGGAATCCACTCTGGCCGGGCAGTTAGAAGATAGCAGGACATGGGTCGACGCGAATTCGTGGGCTTTGCTGCGGTCGCACCGGTGGTAGCTTCGCCAGCCGATGGCATGGACTCAGCGCCAGGCAAACCCTTGGGTTGTCCTTCCGGATGTTGCTCGCACGTTTGACATGGGAGGCGGGGAAGCCCGTATTCTGGTGAGTGCAGAGCAGTCCGGCGGAGCGTGGTGGCTCGGCAGTTCTATGCACTCGAAGGTGTTCTCTCCGTATGGCTGGATGGCAAGTGGCACGACCGGGGCGCTGGTGGTAGCGCGCCTCGGCGGACGCTGCACGCGCTGGGAAACCGTAGCAAGCAGCCGGTCCGCTTTCTGGTTTCGGGAAATCCTGCGGGATTTGAGGTTTTTCCCCCGATCTCGAAGTGCTAGCTCGCCATTTGCCGCATGGCAGCCCCCAGTTCTTTGCCGAGTTGAAACAGATCTACGCAAAGTACGGCTCGGAACTCCTCGGACCTCCACCCAGCGCCTGAAATCGAAGCGCTGTTTGGAAAGGGGAGTTGGTCCTTATCCCAGATGCGCGGAGCTCGATGGTGATGGCTCAGGAAGTCCGCTGCACAAACAGGCTAGAGAAGTACTGACGGTGATGAAAAGCCAGAACTCCCCAAAAAATCGCCACCATGATTGCTAACGCCGCCCCCGCGTGGTCCAAAAGCAGGTGATATAACAGGATGTTCACGATCACTGGTCCAAGCAGGGCGAGCGCCAGCGGAACGTAACGGTTCACAAGCAGGAGCGCCCCCCCGGCAACCTGAACAGCGCCGATAAAGAGTACGTAGTGCGACTGAATGAGTACAGTCAGGAACTGGCCTGCGAGCCCCGAAGGCAAGATTGCCGGCAGGAAATGCAAGAACGGGTTTGACCCAAACACAAGAAAGATCAGGCCAAGCAGGATGCGTGCAATCAGTGTTCCGATTTTCATTTCTCTCCTCTCACAGGGAAACCATGGACCTTGACCAGTGGTTGGACATTCCGGTCCGCCGAACTACTGAACATGCTTCGTGCCATCCGGTGAGGGCACGACTGTGTGTCTTTCAAAATCCCCGAGCATGAAGTCACGTGTGGTTCAGTCCTTCGACTTCGAGCCCAGAACCCGGACTTGATCCTGGCATTCTACCTGTAGTCAGCGATTCTTAGAGTCCTACAGGATACGTATCGAGATCGGAAAAATCTCACCACCTATTTCACATCGCATCATCTGCGAGTGGCTTTCACTCCCGCGCGAAATCAGCTCTCCAGGCCGCTTTTCGGGAGATTATGGTCGCAATTCTGCTCGGCAGGCCGGAGCCCCCACCCGGTCCCGCGAAACTTTCCATCTAGCACTGGGTTTGAGCACATGTTGCTGCTTCGGGCCCGTTAGAAAAAACTCTAGTCTTGGGAGCGATCTATGCGACGACATTTACTGGGAACGACATTTCTGCTGGTAGCCGGCCTGTTTGCCTTCGGCCAGGATGCCAATCAAAGAGACATCAATCACGACCGACCAGATCTGCGTCAGGACAAGCGTGACCTGAACCACGATCACAAGGACATCCGGAACGACCGGCGCGACCTCAATCGGGATCGCGTGGACCGCAACCAGGGTGTTCGCGACATACGCCACGATCAGCGGGACATCAACCATGATCGTGCCGACCTGCGGCGCGATGTAGCGAACCATGATACAGCCTACGCCGCGCGCGACCGGAAAGACATTCGCCACGACCAACGCGATCTCCACAATGATCGCCGCGATGTCCGCCAGGATCAGCGCGACATCAACCACGACCGCCGCGACCTGCACAATGATCGTCGTAACGCGCGCCATGATGTCCGGGACATTCGGCACGATCGTCGCGATATCCGCCGCGACAAACACGGCAAGTAATCGATGTAGCCTCTCCTGGGCGGCGAGCCGGACTCGCCGCCTTGGCTTCGGTTCTCGTCGGGAATTGCAAAGCTTGTGACACAACTGGAGCGGGATCGAACATTTGCAACCGAGCCCTCAAAACTCAGCCGCCAAGCGGCCAGCCCTGGGCGAATTCGGAGTGCACCGAAAGGAAGCCGCGAAAGGGGAGGCCGTGCAGAAGGCAAAAAATGAAGCCCACGGCGCAAACCGTGGGTGGGAGTCCGGAAGATAACCCAGCCCCGGAGGACCGAAAGAAACCACAGCCCTTCACAGCCCTCAATCCACGGAATCGTCGATCCAGTTGAGATAGGGAACGCTGCCATCCGTCACCGGGACTACGATGCATTCGGGAAGGTCGTAGGAATGCATCTCCTGGATGGCACCCTGGACTCGGGCAGAAGCCGCCTCCGTCGTTTTTATGATCAGCAGGTATTCCTCCGCTTCCTCCACCTTGCCTTCCCAACGGTAAACGGACTCGATCTTCGCAACGATGTTGACGCAGGCGGCGAGGCGCCCTTCCACCAGTCCTCGAGCGATCATTCGGGCTTCTTCCTGCGAAGCCGTTGTTGTCAGGACCAGTCTCTTGTCAGTCATATAAAATCGGGCCTCGGCTCGGGAAACTCGAACGCACTTGCGGCAGGTTGCTGACCCCTCCCCACGCAGCACGAACTCAGGGAGTGGTTCATAATAAGCAACGCGAAAGCATTCGGCCAAGCGAAACAAGTCGCCGGACAAACTGCAGGATCCCAGTCATGACAACCCAGATCAGGTTTGGCACTTCCGGTTGGCGGGCGGTGATGGCCGAGGAGTTCACCTTTGCCAACGTGCGGCGCGCCGTGAGGGGCATCGCGCGCTATGTTGTCTCTCAAAAGTCCCAAGGTGCGAAGGTCATCGTAGGCCGCGATCCGCGCTTCCTGGGAGAAACCTTCTGCTCGATGGCTGCCGAGATTCTTTCTGCGCACGGCATTCGACCCCTGGTGATCGCGGACGCTGCTCCGACCCCGGCGATCTCGTACGCGGTGGTGCAAGCCAATGCAGATGGCGCCATCAATTTCACAGCATCGCACAATCCACCGGAATACAACGGAATCAAGTTCTCGACCCCCGACGGGGCTCCCGCGCTTCCGGAGGTCACCAACAGGATCGAAGCTGAGATTATTGCAGCGGATGCGTCCGGTGAGAACGGCCGAACGCCAAACCCTCCAAAATCGCAACCGCTCGACCCGCGGCGCATGTATCTTTCGCGGCTCCGCGAGATCGTCGACCTAGGTGTGATTCACAAGGCCGGCCTACGGATCGTGTTCGACCCGCTTTGGGGCGCGGCCCGGGGTTACCCGGATGCGCTTCTGCGCGAAGCCGGAGTCGAAGTCGCGACCGCGCATGACTGTCGCGACGTGCTCTTCGGCGGGCATGCTCCCGAACCTGACGACCACCTGCTCGAAGATCTGCGCGCAAAAATGCGCGAGACCGACGCCCACATCGGCATTGCCACCGACGGGGACGCGGATCGCTTCGGCATCGTCGACGAAGACGGAACCTTCTTCCAGCCCAACTACATCATCGCGCTGCTCTTCGACTACCTGGTGGAAAGCCGGGGATGGAGGAACGGGGTCGGAAAGTCGGTGGCCACCACCAACCTCATCAACGCTCTGGCCAAACATCACAAAGTGGAATTGCACGAGACTCCAGTCGGATTCAAATACATCGGGGAACTCATCAAGCAGGACAAGATCTGCATTGGCGGTGAAGAGAGTGCGGGGCTGTCCATCCGCCATCATGTTCCGGAGAAGGATGGCGTGCTCGCCGGCCTGATGTGTTGCGAAATGGTCGCGCGGAGAGGGAAGTCCCTGGGGAAACAACTCCAGGAGCTATTTGCCAAAGTTGGTTCCTTTTGCCCCCAGCGGGAGAACTTCCGCTTGACGGAGGAAGTGAAAGGGAAGTTTACTAGAAAGTTACACTCCGAACCGCGCGAATTCTTTGGCCGGAAGGTCGGGGAGGTGGTGCGCAAAGACGGCCTCAAACTGGTTTTTGAGGACGGATCATGGGTTTGTTACCGGGTTTCCGGAACGGAACCTGTGGTGCGGGTCTATTCGGAAGCATCGAATGCAGCTGAATTGGGCAAACTGAGCGCCGCCGCCAAGCAATGGATCTTCGACTGAAACAGTTTTCCAAAGTTCGAGCTTTTCCCCGGCCGGAAGATGGACTGCGCGCCGTGGTCGACAAAGCCCCCCAGGCCGAAGCCCTGGCGGAGCGCTGGCTGGAGAGGTCCCGCCCGTTTCGAAGCGCGGTCTACGCCGCCCGCCGGCGGTTGGCCACCGGTGGCGTTGTGCTCATGACCATCTGGCTGTTCCTGCACGTTATGTTTGGCGCGAACGGCATGGTGGTGTACCGCTCAAAGCGCGCGGAATACCAGAGGCTGCAGTTCGAGATCGATAGAGTGCAGAAAGAAAACGACCACTACACCCAGCGGATCAAGGCTTTGCAAAACGACCCCAAGGCGATCGAGAAGGAAGCCCGCGAACAGCTGCACTACACGCGCCCCGGGGAGATTGTCTATGTGGATCCCAATCCGCAAAAGCCGGCCACCAACTCAGCCCACAAGTGAACAACCCGGATGACCTTCTGGCGACATCCTTTGCCTATGGGTGTGGTAGCATTCTTGCTACGCCACGCTAGAAAAGCTACAGGGAAGTTCTCGTCGCTCGTGAGGAGCGGTGGGAAAATGGCTGTGTGGGCTCGGGTTTGTTGCCGCAATCAACGCAACTGAGGATTTTGGATTTCAAGGAGGATAGTCATGAAGAAAGTACTTTCGTTATGTCTGCTGCTCAGCATGGTGTTCTTCGTAGTGTCGTTCGCGTCCGCGGGCGATGACAAGGCTGATACCGTGAAGGGCTGGGTAAGTGACTCGCAGTGCGGAGTCAAGGGCGCGAATGCCGGTGCCGCTGACTGCACCAAGAAGTGCCTGGAGAAGGGCGCGAAGATGGTGGTGGTAACGGACGGCGATCAGAAGATCCTGGCCGTCGAGAATCCGGATGCGCTGAAGGGCCATGAAGGCCATCACGTCGCTGTAAGCGGACACGTGAGCGGAGAGAACATTCACGTGATGAGCGTGAAAATGCTGTGAATTGAATTCCTGGGATCTGCGAGGGCGGCCTGCGGGTCGCCCTTCTGCTTGCTGCGGCGGGTTTCCGCCTACCGGGGACGCCAGGCCGGCGACACAACAAGCCGGCGCGTCCGTCGGCGCTGGGTCCTTTCTAGCAGCTAGCGCACGACGCCTTCCAGCGGAGAACTCGCCGTCGCATACAGTTTCTTCGGCATGCGGCCGGCCAGATAAGCCTGGCGACCGGCCAAGACGGCGTTTTTCATCGCTTCCGCCATCAGGATCGGGTCCTGCGCGTTGGCGATACCGGTATTCATGAGAACGGCATCCGCGCCGAGTTCCATCGCGATGGCCGCGTCCGACGCTGTGCCAACCCCCGCATCGACGATCAGCGGCACGCCCGCAATCAGCTCCCGCAAAATCCGAATATTGGTCTGGTTCTGGATGCCCAGACCGCTGCCGATCGGCGCCCCCAGCGGCATGATCGCAGCAGCACCCGCATCGAGCAGACGCTTGGCGAAAACGATGTCGTCAGACGTGTAGGGCAGCACGGTGAAGCCCTCCTTCACAAGCACCTGGGTGGCTTCCAGCGTGGCTTGCACGTCCGGGTAGAGCGTAGCCTGATCGCCAATGACCTCGAGCTTCACCCAATCCGAAAGCCCGACTTCGCGGGCCAGGCGGCAGGCGCGGACCGCCTCGTCCGCGGTGTAGCAGCCCGCAGTATTCGGCAGCAGGAAATACTTCTTCGGGTCGATATGGTCCAGCAGCGATTCCTTGCTTCGGTCAAGATTCACGCGCCGAACTGCCACGGTAACCATGTCCGCGCCGCTGGCTTCAAGCGCGCGCGCGGTTTCCTGGAATGACTTGTATTTTCCCGTGCCGACGATGAGGCGCGAGCGCAACTGACGACCGGCAACGATCAGTGGGTCCAACATGTTTTCATTGTAATGAAATACAGTCCGGCCGGCACACAAACGATTACCCGGAGATGTGACCTGCGACCGGTGCCGCCTCGGCGTGCGCGTACATGTCGTCAATCACCTTCTGGTAGCGTTCTTCGATCGCGCGCCGGCGAACTTTCATGGTGTGTGTCAAAGTACCGTCGGAGGCGGAGAATTCGTCGGCGATAAGGAGGACCTTCTTGAGCTTCTCGAACCGAGCCAAGTTCCGATTCAGGTCCTCGACGATGCCCTCATACAAAGCTTGCACCTTTGGATTTGCCACCAGCTCGATGCGTGAACGGAATGCGACCTGGTTGCTGCGCGCCCAGTCTTCGAGCAATGAGAAGTACGGAGAAATCAGCACGGCCGGGAACCTGCGCTTGTCCCCCAGCACGATCGCCTCCGCAATCAGAACGTTGTGTTTCAGCGAGTTCTCAATGGGCTGCGGCGCGATGAACTTGCCTCCCGAGGTCTTGATCAGATCTTTCTTCCGGTCGGTGACCGAGAGAAAGCCGTCAGCGTCAAGCTTGCCGATGTCGCCAGTCTTGAACCAGCCGTCGACAAAGGCGTTGGCTGTCTCATCCAGCCGCTTCCAATATCCCTTGAAGACAGAGGGGCCACGTACCAGGATCTCACCATCGTCTGCGATTGTGACCTCCACGTTGGCCAGCGGTTGTCCGACCGTGCCGAGCTTGTGATTGCGAGGCGTGTTCACGGCGATGACCGGCGAGGTTTCTGTCAAGCCATAACCTTCATGGATGCGAATTCCGATCAGCGCGTACCACTCGGCCAATTCGCGGCCCAGCGGCGCACCCCCTGAGATAAAGACCCGGACCCGTCCACCCATGCCTTCGCGCACTTTCGAGTAGACCAAACGGTTCGCCAGCTTCCAACTCCGCGAATTTGGGGTCTTGCCGGCAAGGATCTCCGGTTCATGTTCGCGGCCGACGGCGAGCGCCCACCGAAAGACGAGGTTTTTGGCGAAGTCTTTGGCTTTCAACTCCGCTTGCGCGTGAATCTTTTCGTAGACGCGAGGGACAGCGACAAACAAAGTAGGCCGCACTTCGAGCAGCGTTGGGGCCAACTGATCGATAAAGGGGCAGTACGCTAGCGTGACACCGTGAAACAACAGAGCGAAGTCCACGTGCCGCGCCGTCACATGCGACAAGGGCAGAAACGATACGCTGATATGGTCTCCGCCCAGGTCAAAGCCCTTGAGGGAAAACTCAATATTGGAGGCAAGGTTTCGGTGGGTCAGCATCACCCCTTTGGACACACCCGTGGTCCCAGACGTGTAGATAATAGTCGCGAGATCATCGGCAGCGATGCTGCAGGATCGAGCATCGAGTTCGGGTTCGCGATTGGTAGGACCGTCGCGCATGAGCCGTTCCATGTGGAAAACATGGGCAATTTCGACCGGATCCATGACCACGATCCTTTCGACTGGAGTCTGACTCAGGATCGCCTGGACTTTGCGCAGCTGTTGCTCCGAGGAAACGAAGACCACGCGAACCCCGGCGTCTTGCAGGATGAAAGCGGACTGTTCGGCCGTCAGCGTCGAGTAGATGGGAACCGAGACCAGCCCGAGCAACTGACAAGCAAAGTCGGTGATGGTCCATTCGGGTCGGTTCTCACTCAGAATGGCGACGCGATCGCCTTTGGAAAGACCCCAACCTGCGAGTGCATGCGAGACGCCTGCCACACCTCGATATAGTTCCCGCGAGGAGATCGGCACCCATTGAAGGGCCTGACGATACATCATCACCCTCTCGCGGTTGCGCTCCACGATGGAGAAGAAGATGTCGTTGAGGGTTGCGAGGCTCATCCCGAACGCTGATCTCCGGAGACAAGAGGAATCACAGGGGCAGCAGCGTCAAAGGCAGGAAAGGGAGCAGAAGGCTGCCCCAGATGAGGACATAGCCCGCATCCCTGCGCCACAGGAAGACCGAACGTCGGTGACATGTAGAGCATGGGTCGGGATGATCTCGCCTGTTGTTAGAAATGTAGCGGCTAGGCATGCCTTTAGGCAACGCCAAATCGCGGTCGGGTGTTGCGATCCCAGCTTCGTGAGTATCGACGGTGAAACCAAAAAACCGAGAGCCCCACGAGACCGCCACGCTCCGTTCTCGCTGGTGTCGACTCCGTGCGCGTTTGACGCGCCCGGTGCTGGTTGTTATCATCTTGATGCGGGGTGGAGCAGTCTGGTAGCTCGTTGGGCTCATAACCCAAAGGTCGGTGGTTCAAATCCACCCCCCGCAACCAACCT
>DASQPN010000030.1:0-7544 GCA_035643915.1 Terriglobales bacterium
CCATCCGGGCGCGCCCCCAGCCGGAACCGGGTGGCCCGGAAAACTTCCAGCCGCTCGACGCGCTCCTGGCTGGTCAGCAGGTCCGAGAGACGCAGTTCACTTGCCGGAGAGAAGGCGAGCGCGCGATCGAGCAGAGCCGGGTGGATACGCAGAGGGTGGTCGGGCTGCACGGTCTCGATCTGCGGTTTGGAGATCCGGTTCCAGTACTTCAGAGCAGCTTCGAGATTGCCTTCAAGGAAATAGACGGTTCCGAGGAAATCGTTGACGTAGGCATCGGTGGGATCAAGTCGCAGGCCACGACGCAGCCAAACGGCCGCAGCGGGAAGCCGTTTTTGCCTGAAGGCGACACCGGCGAGTTCGATCGGGAAGCGCTTGTCGCGCGGAACCAGGTGCTGTCCGGCGAGCAGAACTTGTTGTGCCTCGTCCCAACGGCCCAGATGCGCGAGCGCGCTGCCTGCGTAGTAGTCGAGGTCAGCGTCGCGGTTGGAGACAGCCGGCACTTCGCGGACGACGTCCTCCCAGCGCTCTTCCGCAAAAAGCTGCTTGATCTTGGCCGTGAGATTCCCGTCAGCGGGAAGGGAAGAGGGCTGGCTATAGCCTGACAAAGCAACTGCGAGCAGAACAAAAACGAGGCCTAGCGCGCGGAGGATGCGCCCTTGGATTGAGGCACTGCCAGCAACGTCCAATTGCCAGCTCTTTTCCATTCTTTTTCGAAACTCGCCAGCTCCTGCTTCAGCAGCTTGCGCTCCGCGGGGTCGTTGAGCAAGACCAGGTTTTGCCCGGCCTCCAGCCCGGTGACGACGACATAGTGCAGCGGGACATGGCCGCGGGGTTTCAGCGCAACGATGAGTGGACGGCCTTTCTCCAGATGCTGCCGAAGATCGCTCTGCCCGCCTTGAAACACAAAGGTGCGAAAGCCACTCTGCTCGAGGTAACGCTCCAGGTCAGAGGCGTAGATCCCGCTCGCCCGAGAAGAATACAGGGTGCGCTGAATCTGCCCGGCGTCCGAGCTCGCGGCCGCCGGCTGTCCCAGCTGGCGCTGCCAGAATTGCATCACCATCGCAACGCTGGCAGCACCGCAGCCGTTTTTTTCCTGCTTCACGAAGGGAACATCCAGCCACACATCAACGGGATCGGCGGCCAGCAAAAAGCCGCTCAAACACAGAAAACCCGTCCCCATCCTGAGGATGCTCCCAAGCATTGGAGCGCCTACCGCACCGCCACAATGATCAGAATGAGCGCTGCGATGCAAACAAGGATAATAATCAGGTCTCGGTCGCTCAGATTGCCGGCCGCGAAATCCGCTTGCGCTTTGCTGCTCCGCTCGGCCAACTGCGCGAGTTCCTGATCGTTCAGACGCGAAACAGCGTCTTTCACCTGCTTCGTGTCGATATGCGCGGACTTCAGCGCTTTCTCGGCGGTTGGGGAGGAGACGAACTGGCGAATCGCCTCAATATTCCGCTGCCGCGCCTGGGTGGAGGCGACGGTCGCGCTCTGCAGCTCGGCCAGGCTGACGACATGGCTCTGCGCCAGCGCGTCCTGCGGGATTGCGAACACAATGCCGAGCGTGCAAGCCGTGGCTACGCGGACAAACTGCCGCAATAAGGAAGACATTTCTTCTTCTCTCCTTCGGGTGAGATGGCAGCCAGAGTTTCTACCAATATACCCGCCTCTTGGAGAGTTGGGTATCTGTCAAAGGTTGTACGGGGGAGTTCAGACGCGAGTAGCGATAGAAGACGTTGACGCCTGGGGGGTGAGGTTCGTTCTCGGACGTTAACTTTCCCGACTCTGCCGATACGAGCATTTTGAGCATCCACCAAGAGGGGAATGCCGTCGGAGTGTGGGATCCTGACATAAATTCTCCTGGGCCCGGGTTCGTGAGTTCGAAGGGCCACTTCGCCAGTTTCGACGTTCCCCTTGCAGCGCTCCCCCAGGCGAACCTCATCAACGAGGATGGCCAGATCGCGGGGCTTACGCCGGCGCGAACGGCGCGACCCACGGATTCCTCACAGGGGTGCGCATCGTTTACGACCATCGACTCCCCCGGCGCTGCCTGTCCACCGGCGTGGGGTATCAATTCCGCTGCCCAGATCGTCGGCACCCACCTCGACACCGTGGGCCCCCAGACCGCGGCTTTATCGCACGACGGCGGGAATCGAAACATTGATCGAGCCGAGCGGCACGACCGAGAAAAGGACCAGGCCATGAACGAAGCGTTCCAAGCAAGCACTCCCGCACTGTTCGCTCTCTTCTTGGCGGCTGCGTCGGTGGTCCATTCGAATGGCCAGACAAAGGCGGCGCCCAATCCCTCTACGAGTATTGCTTCGATTCAGAACAGAGAAGCGTACGTGATGCGGGACGGCCTGCGAATCTATCTGTGGGAAAAATACCGGGAAGATCAGGAGCAGTCCTTCGCCAGCACCGGGAAAGTGGCGCTCCTTGTTCATGGAGGCACGCGGTCGGGCCGGTCACTGTACGACCTGCAAATTCGTGACTATTCCCTGATGGATTTTCTCGCTCAGAATGGCTATGACGTCTGGGCCATCGACAGTCATGGTTACGGTCATTCCGATAAAACAGCCAAAGGCTGGGTGGACTCCCATTCGGCCGCAGCCGACATTGCTGCGGCCGTCGAGCACATCACGAAGTTGAGAGGGGTGAGCAAGATCAACCTGCTGGGCGGCTCCGCAGGCACACAGAGAGTCGGGGTTTTTGCCATGGAACATCCCGAGAAAGTGGGGAAGTTGGTCCTTTACGCGGGCTTTTGGAAGGGGACGGCGGAGTTTCGGGAATTCAACCGGAAGAGAATGAAGAACGGTGGACAGCCTCTCTCTCCATAGCGCGCCACTACGGAAGAAGACTTTCGCAGCGATTTCGTAAAGGGTCAGTTTGAAGAAGACGTGGTTGAAGAAAGCGTCAAGGTGGGCTTCGAGATGGATCCGCAAAGGCCGAACAACTTCGTCGAATACAAGAATCTGGCCATCCTGGATCCGGCTCGAATTACTGTACCCACCATGATCATTCACGGGGAGAATGACTTCGCTGCGAAGGAGGAAGATCTCTTGCCGTTCTATTCGCAACTTAAGACCCGCGACAAGAGATACGTTCTTCTTCCCGACGCGGAGGGCGCCTCCTGATGCTCGATAAAAACCACCGGCGCTTCCAACACGAGGTGTTGAGCTTTTTCGATCGACCCTTAGTGTTCGGACCTTCTGTGCCTGTCGCGGCCGTGAAATGAATGTCGCTGGCTGTGTAACGGGCATACTGAAGAAGTGCTGACTGCCAGTTGTCGTGATTGGCGTTTTCCGCAGCCCTCCCGACCGCAAGCGATGGGCAGCCCCTACGGTTTCACGCTGAAGTGGCTGGCGACGCAGCGCCACTGTCCGGCAAGGTTGATCCAGGTGTCGGTGAAGCGGCCCCGGCGCTCGAATGGCTTGCCCTTGTCCTTGCCCTTTTCCAGGTACGATCCGGTTACGATGGCGGTGTTGCCGTACATCCGGACTTCCATGTTGTCGGACTGCAGCACATCGGGCCGGTAGGAGGTGTCGCGTACCGAGGCGAGCATCTGCGTCTTGTTCAGGGTGTAGCCGTCGGCGACGGTCATGACGAAGTCGTCGGCCAGCAGCAGGTCGACGGCGTGGGCGTCGTTGTGCAACTCGGCCTGGTTCCAGGAGTTCTCCAACGCAGCGATGCGGGTTTTGTCCTGGGCCTCGGCGAGGAAGGGCACCAGCAATAGCGGCAGGTAGAACAGGGTGAGTCGTTTCACGGCGAGCCCCTTTTGATTCCCGAACCGGCACCCCGGCTGGCTCCCAGCTTAATCGAAGGCTTGCCCCATTTTCAGCCTCCCGGTACCAAGAACGACACTTTCTGCCGACCGGTTTGCTCTTCAGAATGATGGCAGGAGAATGATGGCAGGGATTTGCGCGCGCCACGATTTTTGGACTCAGGAGAAGTGTGAATGGCGGCCAGTCAGGTAATCCTCTACTTCGACGATCAGAAAGATGCTCTACGTTTTGCGCTCGCGGCAGGTTCGGTGATGTCGGGAGAAGGCGAAACTGAAACTACGAAACAACGTGCGCTCATTCAGGAGACTCAGCGCGCCAGCCGCATCTTGCTTGACGAACCGGCGAATGCTGGCAACGCAGCCGACCCCAAAGGCTGAATTTCAGCGCCGGCACGCTAATCCCGGTGCGTCCATCTCAAAAACACTCAATCGGCCGCGCTGCGGTAAATCGAATACATTTCCGCCCGGGAGTGGATCTCAGGGAACTCCCGCCACTCCTGCCTGGTTCATTTTCTTGCGCAGATCTTCCGCGTTCCTCGAGCCCTGCGCGCGCGGGGTCGTTCGGCTCGCCGGCCGTGCGGAGGAGGCGGCCGTGCGTCGCCGCCTGCGTGGCGGACGTCGATGGCGGAATCGAACGCCGCACTCCAGCTCTGGTGGTCAGCAACCTCGTGATGGAGGAGCACCTGGATCACGGCCGACTCCTGACTCCACCTTGCCGGGAAGGGCGGAAATGCAAGCGTCTGCATCACGGCAGAGCGCGGGACATCCCGAGACGGGAAGAGACTGCGAAAGTTCGCTGCGCCAGCAGGCTAGCGGCGCGGAGAGAGAATCGTCAGAATCTCCTGCAAGCCCTGGCGAATGTGCCGCAGGTTGTTCGGTGAGTGGGTCGGGAACGGAAGCGTAACCTGCGTCTTGTCGGTCTTGCCTTCGCCGCGCAGATGCTGGCGTGCGCCCGCGATGGTGTATCCCTCTTCGTAAAGCAGGCGCTTGATGCGCACCACGCTCTCGACATCGCGCTTGCGATACATGCGTTGACCAGTGCTGCTCTTCACGGGCTTGAGCTGGGAAAACTCGGTTTCCCAGAAGCGCAGGACGTAGGCCGGGAGGCGACAGAGGCGGGCGACTTCACCGATGCGGAAATACAGCTTCTCCGGGATCAGGATTTCACTCGTTTTGCTCGATTTGCCGTTCTTCTTCTTCGGACTCATACGGCCTGTGAGAGGTGGCGCCCGCTTCGCAGGAAGGCCAGAATTCCTGCCTTAGCCGTTTCTAGCACGATGCGAGTCGCCGAACAACCCCCAATTCGTGCCCTGGACCCGTCGCTGCCCGTTGGTCGTTTATCGTTGGCTGGGTCGTGGGTGGTGCAAAGTTCCAGGGCGGAACGGGATTTCGAGAAGGCGAAAAAAACTGGAACCTGCCTGTCTTTGTGTATCGCCAACCACGGGCGACCACCGACCAAACGAAAAAGCCTCACAGGAGGTGCTTCTCCTGGGAGGCTTTCGTGGATTTCCTTGGGCCTGTGCGAGGTTACGCCTCGCGGACGGTTAGTATTTCTTTTAGTGTTTCTTTTTCTTCTTTGCAGCCTTTTTCTTGGTTGCCATGAAAGTGATTTCCTCCGTGAACTTTTTCCCTTGCAAGGTGTCCTCGGTTGGGCCCTAGCCCACTGCCGATAACCCAACACTTGGTATGGGCTCACCTGTTAATACAAGATATTGCGGCAGTGGTACAACCATGTCAACACATTTCTGCACTCTCCGTCGGGGAGCGACGACGGCTTGCTGGACCTTGGGTGTTTAGTACACTGGCTGCCGCAGCTCGGTTCTGGCATGAAACGCGATCCCATCGAACTCGAAATCTTCAAAAATCTCTATCACTCGATTGCGGAAGAAATGGGAGCCGCGCTGCGCCGCACCGCGTTTTCGCCCAACATCAAAGAGCGCCGTGACTATTCTTGCGCCGTATTCGACGCCCACGGCCAGGTCATCGCGATGGGCGACCACATGCCGGTGCATCTGGGCTCGATGCCCATGTCGGTGCACGCGGCGATCGAGCAAACTGAACTCACGCCGGGCGACATGGTGATGTTGAACGATCCGTTCTGTGGAGGCACGCATCTTCCCGACATCACGCTGGTGGCTCCGGTGTTTGTGGGGAGCGGGCGCACCCGCCCGCGAACCCCTGACTTCTACGTGGCTTCGCGCGCGCATCACGCCGACATCGGCGGCACGTATCCGGGATCGATGGGCCTCTGTCGAGAGATCTACCAGGAAGGGTTTCGGATTCCCCCGGTGAAGATCCTGCGCGGCGGCAGGATCGATCGCGACATCTTGGCCCTGTTGTTGACCAACGTGCGTACCCCGCGAGAGCGGGAAGGAGATCTGGGCGCACAGATCGCGGCATGCCATACGGGTGCGACCCGGCTCGAGGAGATCTGCTCGCGTTACACTCTGCCGCGAGCGAAACGCGCGGCCGCGGATTTGCTGGCTTACTCGGAAGAGATGATGCGGGCATTTCTGGAGCGAGTTCCCGCGGGAACCTATCGCGCGGAAGACTTCCTCGACAACGACGGAATCAGCGAGAAGCCAGTGAAGATCGCCGTGGCCGTGACCCTGCACAAATCTGGGAAGCGATTGCCGGCCGGGGCTCGCCCGGAACGAGCGCAGCGCACCGAACGGGCGCCCATGCCCCACATGGTCACCTTGGATTTCACCGGCAGCGATCCGCAGGTCGAGGGCAGCATCAACGCGGTGGAGGCCATCACGTACTCCGCGTGCTTCTATGTATTTCGTTGTCTGCTCGCAGAAGATGTTCCGGCGGCCGCTGGACTGATGAAACCGATTCGCGTCATCGCGCCCGAAGGCACCGTCGTCAACGCGCGACCGCCTGCGGCGGTGGCGGGCGGAAATGTGGAGACCTCGCAGCGCATCGTGGACGTCGTGCTCCGCGCCCTGGCGCAGGCCATACCGGACCGGATTCCCTCGGCCGCCTCCGGCACGATGAACAACCTGACGATCGCGGGCATTGATCCGCGCACCCAGGAGCCGTTCGCCTACTACGAAACCATTGCCGGCGGGATGGGCGCGCGGCCCACGAAAGATGGCGTCTCCGGCGTGCACACCCACATGACGAATTCCCTCAACACTCCCGCCGAAGCGCTGGAGTATGCCTATCCACTGCGCGTGCGCCGGTATTCTCTGCGGCCGGGCAGCGGAGGAGCGGGGAAACATCGAGGAGGGGATGGCATCGTGCGCGAGCTGGAGGTGCTCACCGATGCCGAAGTCACGTTGCTGGCCGACCGGCGCACTCGTGGACCCTGGGGGTTGAATGGCGGGGCCGATGGTGCACCGGGGAAAGCGACCATCGAACGCGCCGATGGCTCCAGGCAGCAGTTGCCGGGAAAGTTCAACATCCGTCTGCGCAAGGGCGAGCGGATCCGCATTGAGACGCCCGGCGGTGGCGGTTGGGGAAGTACTTGACTTCGACTTGGCAAGTCTAGAGAACGCAAGTGAGTCCCGCAGGGACGCCAGCCGCAAGCCCCGCACGTGCGTGCCGGTTCGTTGGCCCGCCGCAGTCGGAGTCCCCTTCAGGGGACGGCACCAGACCCGGCTCACAAACGCAGAGCACCGAATCTGCCTAGAACGGTATGATTAGACCGTCATGGACCCCATCGCGGCTCACTACCTGGACGAAGCCCGCCGCCAGTTTCGCGGGCACAAGCGCCTGGGCGAAGGCGCCCTCGCTCAACTGACAGACGGCCAAC
>DASQPN010000031.1:0-30057 GCA_035643915.1 Terriglobales bacterium
ACCGGCTTGCCTTCTTTCTGCATGCGCGCGACCGTCGTTTCCACGCCGGCCGCATCCCACAATTCAAACGGTCCCATCTCCCAGTTGAAGCCCAGTTTCATAGCGCGATCGATTTCCACCACCGTGTCGGAGATTTCTGGGATGCGATTCGCGGAGTAGGTCCAGAGATCCGACAGCGCTGCCCAGAGAAATGCGCCCGCTTTCTCGCCCTTTGGGGGGCCGCTGCCTTTGAGGCCCAGCAGCATGCGTACGCGCGCGCCGGTGTCCTCGACGTTTTTCGCCATCTCGAGGGCGGGGAACTTGAGTTTCTGCCGAGGATGGTATTCGAGCGTCTTCCAATCGAGCGCCATGCGTTCTTCCTTGCCGTCCGCGCCCTTTGACTTCCTGTAGAAGCCGCCCTTGGTCTTGTCGCCCAGCCACTTGCGGTCGAGCATCTTGCCGTAGAAATCGGGGACGCGCAGTTCGCTGCGCTCGTCGCGCACGTTCGCGGTCATATTGCCGACCACGTGGCTCAGGGTGTCGAGCCCAACCAGGTCGATTGTCCGAAATGTCGCCGACTTCGGCCAGCCTACCGGAGCTCCCGTGAGCGCGTCGACCTCCTCGATCGTGAGGTCCATCTCCTGCATAAGCCGCATGACGTTCAGGACGGAGAACGTCCCGATTCGGTTGCCGATGAAGTTCGGGGTGTCCTTGGCAAACACCACGCCCTTGCCTAGGCGCACGTCGCAGAATTGCGCGACCGCATCGATCAGTCTGCGGTCGATGTCGGGAGTGGGAATCAGTTCGAGCAGGCGCATGTAGCGCGGCGGATTGAAAAAGTGCGTGCCAAACCACGAGCGGCGGAAGTCCTCCGGAAAGCCCTGGGCGATCTTGCCCACAGGGAGGCCGCTGGTGTTGGTGGTGATAATCGTGCCGGACTTGCGGACGGCGTCTACCCTTTGCAGAAGGGCGCGCTTGATGTCGAGGTTCTCGACCACCGCTTCGATGATCCAGTCGACTTCGGCCAGCTTCTTGAGGTCGTCCTCGAAGTTGCCGACGGTAACGAGCTTTGCGAGCGACGGTGCAAAAAACGCCGCCGGCTTCGATTTTCTGGCCGCCTCCAGTCCGGCAGCCGCGATCCTGTTCCGAGCAGGCCCATCGGCGTCGGGCGGTACGATGTCCAGCAGGTAAGACGGGATCCCCGCGTTGGCGAAATGAGCAGCGATACGAGCGCCCATGGTCCCGGCGCCAAGGACTGCGACCCTATGGATGCGTTTCATGCGAGGAGGACTCCGGTAGGGACAACGCGGCCGGCCGCGTCTTGAAAGCGACACATCAATAAACCACAAAGGACACGAAGGAGCACGGAGGACATCATTCTAAAGGATTCAAGCGGCACGCGGCATCGGGGACCTTCCGTGGGACGCGAGTCGAGCATGCAGGACCTAGGGCAGCTTGTCGACAGCCCAATCGCCCCTTCCGGCTTTGACGACGACCAGCGCGGAGGTCCGGGGATGCGCCCTCTGATAAGCGTTGCCGGATGACTTCTGAAATAAGACAACCGGGAATTCGTAGCGGCCGTAACCCAGTCTCTTGCCGCGCCCAATCTCGAAGCTTTGCCCCGTGTCGGCGGCGGAGGAAAAGAAGCTCTGTAAGGCAGCCTCGGCGGTCTTGTGCTTGAGTCGGTCGGTGAGCATCAGGATGCCGGTCTCCTGGTCCTGGGTCTGCCAAGCGTGCAGAAAATGGTCGGCGGTGGCCAGCGCCCAGACGTAATCCTGATCCACCGGGACGATTGATGCCTTTGATTTCGCGACGAGCGGCGCCGCGAACAGCAAGAGTATCCCCAGGGAAATTAAGACAGAGAGAATCGATCGCAAGACCCCTCCTGGGTTGCGCTGGCCCGGACCACTTTCTTAGTTAACACGGAGCCGGTGCACATCGGAATGACAAGCCAGATTCAGTGCGCGGAAGAATCAGCGGCACCACCCAGAAAAGGAACGGCCCAAAAACACGACGGGCGCGTACCGGATCAGATGTGGGGTGAGGATGGCATCGGTGCGCGCCCTATTTAAGTTGACTTTAAGGCTAGAACTGCGCGTCCCTAACGTCAAGGAAAATCGTTTTACTGGGGCTTATGAGATCAACTTGGCGATCACAAATGCGGCACCGGCCGCAAGTCCACCGATCACCATGGTCTGTGACGCGCCCCGTAGGCGGGCCGTGCCGGTGAAGGTCGCCTTCAAATAACCGAACACTCCCAAGGCCAGAAGCGTCACTGCTGCCGACCACCGCAGGCCATGCCATGCGTTCGACAGCAGCATGTACGGCGACAGCGGGATGAATCCGCCTGCCACGTAAGACAGCGCAATCGTGGAGGCGCTGGTCACTGCGCGCTTGGGATCCGGCTCTTCCAGTCCCAGTTCGAAACGCATCATGAAGTCCACCCATTCCTTTGGGCGCTTGCTCAAGGCCTCAACCACGGGCGTGGCTTCTTCGGTGCTCAGCCCGTAATGCTCGAACAGCTCTTTGACTTCTTCTTTTTCGGCTTCGGGGATTTCGACGATTTCCCGCTCTTCCCGCAGTTTCTCCTGGTCGTAATGTTCAGCGTCGCCCCGGGCTGCCAGGTAGCCGCCCAGGCCCATGGCAATCGAGCCCGCCGCGATTTCCGCGAGCCCGCCAATCACGATCAGCCGCGTGGAACTGACCGCGCCGGACAGGCCCGCGGCCAGCGCAAACGGGACCGTCAGTCCATCAGCCATGCCAATCACTACGTCGCGAACAAACAGGCCTGCGGTGAAGTGTGTCTCAACGTGCGGCGTAAGCGGCATCTGGGTTCAGACCTCCGGATGAGATTTGAGATACTCCTGGGCCTTGCGCACGACTTGGCGCTCCCCGCCGTAGGCAAGCTTCGCGGGCGCATCTTCCAGGGGAAGCCAGAGCGCGCGGCGTACTTCGACACGCATTTCGGGAGTTATGTCGTCGATGCGTCCGGACCGGTAGCGCAGCAGGTAGAAGCTGACAATCTTGAAGACCCGCTGCTTGTCGCCCCAGGATCGGACGTAAACGTAGTTGATATCGGCGAGTTTGCAGATCAGGCTGGCGGTCACCCCGGTTTCTTCCTGGACCTCACGGAGGGCAGCTTCTTCCGGTTTCTCGCCGGCGTCGACCAGGCCCTTCGGCAGTGCGAACACCGTTTTTCGCGGGACTGTTCTGCGGCGGTTTGACCGGGCTCTTGCGGCGGAGGGCTCGGACACCCCCTTTTCGGGCTCAATGGCGGCGATCCACCAACGGCCGGACATGCGCCGAACCACCACGCCGCCCGCCGAGAACTCGCGCACCATCCGCACAAATTAACAGGAATAAAGGAGTTCGTCACGAAAGCGGGTTTTGGCGCACTATTCCAAAGCGGCGGGTAATGTCTCGGAAGCAATTCCGTTACCAAAGATAGCACCAAAGTGGTCTGCACCATTTGCACGACAAGTGGCATCTTAGTGACCAGGTTGAGGAAGTGCTTTTCCGGGCAACCGGGATGTGGGGCTCCAGTGAAGTCTTTCAAGGGGATCATCCGGTCGGTCCAGGCTTTTGGAAGAGAGCTGTCGAGACTCTCGGCCCCTGCTGAATCCACGCCTTGCACGCCTGGAATTGGAGTCGCCCTGGGCGGTGGTTTTGCCCGAGGCATCGCTCACATCGGTGTCCTGAAGGTTCTCGAAGAAGAAAAAATTCCCGTCGACTTTGTAGCCGGAACCAGCGTTGGCGCTCTGATTGGCGCGGCCTATTGCAGCGGAGTTTCCACACCGGAACTGGAAGAGCTTGCGCACCGTGTGCGCTTCAAGACGTTTGCCCGCTGGACGCTGTCGCGCCACGGATTTGCCACCAATCAGCGCATGATCGGCTTCCTGAACAGTATTCTCAAGGTGAAGTCGTTCGAGGAACTACGCATTCCGCTGGCCGTGGCGGCCACCGACTTGAGCACGGGAGAAGGTGTCGTGTTTCACTCCGGACCGCTGGTTGAACCGGTACGCGCCAGCTGTGCGTATCCCGGCATGTTTTTGCCGGTGAACATTCGTGGGCGCTGGCTGGTGGATGGAATGCTGGCCCACGCGGTGCCGACGCGGCCACTGGTCGAGATGGGAGCGCGACGAGTTCTGGCGGTTCACCTGAGGGGCCGCTGGACCACTGGCACGGCGCCACGCCATCTTTTCGATGTGATCGGGCAGTGTTTTGCCATCGCACAGGACATGTGCTCGAGTCACTGGAAGGAAGCAGCGGACCTGATCATTGAACCGGACGTGAACGGGTTTGAGTACGACGCGTTTGTGCATACGGCGGCTCTGATTAACGCGGGTGAAGTCGCCACCCGGCAAGCGTTGCCTGCCATCAAGAAATGGCTGGAGATGCCGCCGTCAGTGAGCGGCGCGAAAGCAGTCCGCACGCTGGTCCAGGCCGCCACCATGCCGGCGGATTGAGCCAGGACCTAACCCCCCACTATTCGACACTGAGTGAATCCACCTCTGCCTGGATTCTTTTCCAAGCTTTCTCCACATGTCGGCCTTGCGTGTTGCTTTGTCCAACGCACAGACGCAGGGTGAAGCGATCGTTCAGCTTGGTATGGGTCAAGTAGAGATCGCCCGAGCGATTCAGGCGGTCAAGCAGTGCCTGGTTGGCCGCGTCTCCGTCCCTGTGGCGGAAACACACTAAGTTGAGGGGCACGGGGGCCGCCAGTTCGAATCGGTTGTCCTGGCGGACCCATGCGGCGAATTGCTGGGCGAGGGCGACGTGCTGACGCACGTGATGCCGCAATCCTTCGGCGCCGTAGTGGCGGATCACGAACCAGAGCTTGAGTGCCCGGAAGCGGCGGCCAAGGGGAATCTGCCAGTCGCGATAGTCGATCACGGCTCCGGACTCGGTGGCCTGGTTGCGCAGGTATTCGGGCAGGACGCTCAGCGTCTGGATGAGCGCTTTGCGGTCGGCTACGTAGAAGGCGTCACAGTCGAAATTCGTGAACATCCACTTGTGGGGATTGAAGCAGTAGCTGTCGGCCAACTCAACTCCTTGATGAATGTGGCGGAACTCGGGGCAGAGCGCGGCGGTGCCGGACATGGCTGCGTCCACGTGTAACCAGATTCCATGCGCGCGGCAGACGCGCGCGATTTCAGGCACGGGGTCGATGGCGTTGGAGGAAGTGGTGCCGACCGTGGCGCAGACGAAACAGGGGATCAGCCCGGCGGCTTTGTCCTGGGTGATCTGGCGGGCCAGGGCGTCGGGGCGCATGGCGAAGTTCTCGTCGACCGCCATCGCCCGCAGGTTCTCGGCGCCGAGGCCGGCGATCTTGGCGGCTTTTTCGACCGAAGAGTGTGTCTGGGTGGAGCAGTAGGCAACCAGGCTGCCGTCGCAGCCTTTTGCGTTGCTTGAGTAGTTGGTGGCGTGCTCGCGTCCGGCCAGCAGCGCGCACAGGCAGGCGCTGGAGGCGGTGTCCTGAATCACGCCGCCGCCGCTGTTGGTGGAAAGGAACTTCTCAGGCAGGCCCAGCATCTGGACCAGCCAATCGAGCACATGTGTTTCCAGTTCCGTGCACGCCGGACTGGTTGCCCAGAGCATGCCCTGCACGCCCAGGCCGGACGAGAGCAGGTCCCCCAGGATGGCGGGGCCGGACGCGTTACATGGGAAGTAGGCGTAGAAGTTCGGGGACTGCCAGTGCGTGAGGCCGGGCAGGATCAGTTTCTCGATGTCGCTGAGGAGGTCGTCGAAGGCTTCGCCCTGGTTTGGGGGATTGGGCGGCAGAGAGGCGCGGATCTGTCCAGGTTGGACGCGGGAGAGAACCGGGAACGACTCGATCCTGGAGTAGTAGTCAGCGATCCAGTCCACCACGGCATGGCCGTGGCGGCGGAAGTCGTCGGGAGTCATATGGAAGGATTTTTCGTCGTTCAACGGTATTCCTCAGCTTCCTGATTGAAGAGCCGCCCATAGTACATCCGGGTGCGATATTCCATGCTGATTCGTCCGTCGATCTTGTGGGCCTCAAAGATGCCGCGCAGTTCTGTCAGCATGGGCGCGTAGTTCGGATTTCCCTCAAGCGGTGAATAGGAGGATGAGAGCAGCCGGCCCTCGAGCTCGGCGTAGTCGAAGTTTTGCTGCATTTCGAACACGCGCTCCTTAAATGGCGAGGGCGTAAAGAAGGAGCCGATGTTGTCGGTGGTGTTTTCGTGCCGCACCCGCTGGTAATCGGTGCCGTAGGTGATGAGCAACTGCTCGTACGCCCGCAGGAAGGGCGTCGTGTCGGTGTTGCGCTGGTTCCAGATCAGTACAGCCCAGCCGCCCGGTTTGAGGATGCGGGCCAATTCGCGGCGCGCTTTGGGCAGATCGAACCAGTGGGCGGCCTGGGCCGCGGTGGCGAAGTCGATGCTTCGGTCGGGCAGCGTGGTTTCTTCTGCGGTGCCGGCAACACTGGTGAAGTTCGGGTATATCGCCAGCAGTCGTTCGGCCGCCTCGCGCATCTCGCGGTTGGGCTCCACGCCGACGACCTGGTTCCCGTGGTCAAGCAGCATGCGCGTGAAGATTCCGGTACCGCAGGCGACGTCGGCCACCACGGCCTCGGGGGTGAACTGGCATTCTCTTCGCAGAACTTCCAGGATTTGTTCCGGATATCCGGGGCGGTAGCGAATGTAGTTCTCGACCCGACAGGAGAAACGGAGGGTGGGATCGGTCTGGGGCATACTGGCACCAGTTTATCCGATCGAATCCGGATGACTGGCGGTGGTCGAGCGGCGACTTGCTAAACTAGTGGGCAGCATGCGCCTGGTCATCAAAGTCGGAACTAGCCTGATCGCGCCGGGAGGACGGATCGACACGGTGCGCATGCGTGCGCTGGTCGATCAACTGGACCTGTCGCGGCACGAGTACCTGATTGTGAGCTCGGGCGCGATCGCGTCCGGGATGTCGAACCTTGCCCTGGAGGAGCGGCCCTCGAGTGTGCCGCGGATGCAGGCCTGCGCGGCGGTCGGGCAGAGCCTGCTGATGCACACCTACGAACAGCTCTTCTTCGGGAAGAAAGTGGTTGCTCAGCTCCTGTTGTCGAGTGACGATTTCACGTCACCGCTGCGCTACAAGAACCTGCAGAACGCGCTGCATGAGTTACTGCAGCTTGGCGTGGTTCCCATCGTGAATGAGAACGACAGCGTTTCGGTACGCGAACTGATCGGGGCTTTCGGCGACAACGATGAGCTCAGCGCGTTGCTCGCGACCGCCGTCAAGGCTGATTGGTTGCTACTTTTGACCGACGTGGATGGTTTCTACGTGCCGAATGGTCGCAAGGCTCCAAAGCTTCTGCGCGTCGTGCGCACGCTTACGCCCGCGATGGAAGACCTCTGCAACGGCCAGGGCCAGCTGGGGACCGGGGGGATGCGCTCCAAGCTGCGGGCGGCCAAGGCGGCGAGTGCGGCGGGGGTCCATGTGGCGATCGTGAATGGGCGTCATCCGCACGCCATTGAGCGAGCCGTCCAACGTAGGATCGGAACCTATTTTCCGCCGAAGCGAGTCGGGCGCTGATATGGCTACGGCACTCAAATCGGGGCTCTCTACGCGGGACCGGCTGGAGCGCGCCCGCGCTGCAGCGGCGCGCGTGGCGGAGCTCTCTACCGCGCAGAAGAATGCTCTGCTGCTAGCCATGGCCGACGCGATGGAAGCTCACGCGGATAGTATTCTGGCGGCCAATCAGAAGGATCTGGAATCGAGCGGGCTCGAAGGAGCGATGCGCGAACGGTTGCTGCTGACGGGCGATCGAATTCTCAGCATGGCCACGGGCGTGCGCGACGTGGCTGCGCTGCCCGATCCGGTGAATGAAACTCTGGCGGAGTGGCAACACCCCAACGGCATGCGCATTCGCAAAGTGCGAGTCCCGCTTGGGGTGGTTGGGATCATCTATGAGTCACGCCCCAATGTCACGGTGGACACCGTTGCTCTCGCGCTGAAGAGCGGAAACTCGATCGTGCTCCGGGGAGGGAAGGAATCGGCGCACAGCAACCAGCGGCTGGTGGAGATTTTGGCTGCGACGCCGGGAGTGCCGAGCGGCGCCCTTCAACTGCTCGACTCCGCGACTCGCGATTCGGTACACCAGCTTATCAAGGCGAGAGGGCTGGTCGACGTTATTATTCCGCGCGGAGGCCGGGGCCTGATCACATACGTGGTCGAGAACTCGGCGGTGCCGGTCATCGAAACCGGGGCAGGGAACTGCCACATTTTTGTGGACGAGTCGGCGGACTTCGACATGGCTGACAACATCGTGATCAATGCCAAGACGCAGCGGCCTTCCGTGTGCAATGCGGCGGAAAAGTTGCTGGTGCACGAACGCATCGCGGGGCGCTACATTCCGCGCATTGTGAAGAAGCTAGCCGAGCGCGGTGTCGAGCTGCGGGGCGACGAGGCAACGCGCGGTTTATCCGGACTGGTTGAAGTGGGTCCGGCCTCAGAAGCGGATTGGGGGGAGGAGTACCTGCGGCTGTGCATGGCGATTCGCGTGGTGCCCGATGTCGAGCAAGCGATCGCGCATATCAACCACCACTCCACCCAACATTCGGACGCCATTGTGACCGAGAACCAGGCCAACGCGCGGCGGTTCCTGCAGGCGGTGGATTCGGCTGCGGTGTACTGGAATGCGTCTACGCGCTTCACCGATGGAGCCGAGTTTGGCTTCGGGGCCGAGATGGGGATCAGCACGCAGAAGCTGCATTGCCGCGGGCCGTTCGCTTTGGCGGAGTTGACTTCGTCGAAGTATGAAATCGTGGGGAGCGGCCAGACGCGGCCTTCGTCTTAAGAGCGGGCGCGCGAGGCAGCCCCTGTGCGCCGACGGCGGGGACGCCCTGCGCTCCACCGTCCCACATTCGCCGAGCGTTCGCGGTACAATCCCTATTCCGTTTGCAAGGTGCCGTCGTGCCAGGGCTCTCGTCGAACAATCCAAGAACTGTGGTGGCAGCGGGAGAGGTCGCGCCTGACTTTGATCTTCCTGCGCTGATGGGCGGGGTGAAGAAGCGCTTTCATCTCAAGGAGCGGGTGGCGCAGAAAAACATCGTGCTGGCGTTTTACCCCCTGAACTGGGAGTCGGTCAGTGCCCGGCAGTTGGTGGAGTACCAGGCGGAGCGCGAGGAGTTCGGGCGACGCGGCGCCGAAGTGATCGGGATTAGTGTGGACTCCATCATGAACACCACCGTGTGGGAGCGCGAGATCGGACCGTTTGATTACCCGCTGTGCTGCGATTTCTGGCCGCACGGAGAGGTGAGCCGTTCTTACGGTGTGTTTCGTGAAGAGGGGCCGTACGCTGGGGCCAGCGAGCGGGCCATTTTCGTCGTGGACCGCAGTGGGAAGATCGTCTTCAGCAAGGTGTACGAACTGGCGGACTTGCCTTCAGTTTCGGCGATGCTCGACGTGCTAGAGCGGTTGTGAGATTCGTGCCCGGCCCGCAGGTTGCCCTGGAACGGGGCTAAGAATGCGATTCGTGGTTTTGGCGGATTGCCCTGCGTTGGCTTTATCAGCACAAGCAGGCGCGCTTCGCGCCGACAGGCGGGGACGCCTGTCGCTCCACAGACAAAGCCAAATTGCAGGAGCCTCATGAAAAGTTTGTCCGGCAGTGTTCTGGCCTGTGCTCTTCTTTTTTTGGATTTCGCTGGTCCCGGGTCTCCGGCATTGCCCGCTCCGGACGGAGGTAAGGCCGAGGCTTCCATCTTTGGTTTTCGTGATGCCTCGGTGGAACTCGGGGTCGAGTCACGCTTCCTGACCGTACCCGACCCCAAGCGTGCCGAGCAACACTTGCGCACGCTGACGCAGGCTCCGCACATCGCGGGGTCGCCCGAAGACAAGGCGACCGCAGACTACGTCGCCGCAAAGTTTCGCGAAGCCGGCCTGGACACGGAGATGGTCGAGTATCGGGTGTGGTTCAACTACCCGGTGGAGATCAGCGTAGATGTGACCGCTCCGGCGGGCGTGAAGATGCATGGCCCCACGCGCGAGCACGTGGACGGTGATCCTTTTCAGGATGATCCGCGCGTCATCACTCCCTACAACGGCATGTCGCCGTCCGGTGATGTCGAGGCCGAGGTGGTGTACGCCAACTACGGATCGCCCGAAGACTTTCGAAAGCTTGAGCAGATGAAAATTGATGTGCGCGGAAAGATTGTCCTGGTGCGCTATGGGCAGAATTTTCGGGGGGTGAAAGCGTTCGTCGCGCAAGAGCACGGCGCCGCGGGCGTGATCATCTACTCAGACCCTGCGGATGATGGTTGGAAGCGCGGCGACAAGTATCCGCAGGGTCCGTGGCGGCCTGATACCGGGGTGCAACGCGGCTCGGTCGGGTACATGTTTCAGTTCTCCGGAGACCCAACTTCGCCGGGAGTGGCAGCCTCTGCCGATCTGGCCGACACCAAGCGCACGCCGCCGGAGCAGTCGGCGCAACTGCCGAAGATTCCCAGCACTCCGCTTTCCTATGCGGATACCTGGCCGATCCTTGAGCACTTGGGTGGTCCGGAATCTCCCCGCGACTGGCAGGGGGCGCTGCCCTTCACCTATCACGTAGGGCCCGGGCCCGTGAGGGTGAAGATGCACCTAAAGCAGGACTACCAGTACCGCACCATCTGGAATGTGATCGGGTGGGCGCGGGGCAGCGAGTTGCCGGACGAATGGGTGGTCGCGGGCAACCATCGCGATGCGTGGGTGTACGGGGCGGTCGATCCCAATAGCGGGACGGCGGCGATGCTTGAGGCGGTGCATGGGGTGGGAGCGCTGCTCAAGTCGGGATGGAAGCCGAAGCGCACCCTGGTCTTTGGAAGCTGGGACGCGGAGGAAGAAGGGTTGATCGGATCCACAGAGTGGGGCGAGCAGAATGCTGATGCTCTCGGGCACGCAGTGGCGTATTTCAACGTGGATGTTGCGGTGTCCGGGACGAAGTTCGGGGCTTCCTCGGTGCCCAGCCTGAAGCAGTTTCTTCGCGACGTCACCAAAGCCGTGGCGAGTCCGCAGGGAGGTACGGTTTACGACCTGTGGCGCAAGTCCGGTCAAGCGGGCGGCGAGCCGGTCAGCCCGCAGGAGACGTTCGGCACTACGTTTCGTCCTCCGGCTGCCGAGGGACGCGGCGACGCTGCTGTGGGTGACCTGGGCAGCGGCTCCGACTATACCGTGTTCTTCCAGCACCTGGGCGTTCCTTCCGTAGATGTCGGTTCCACTGGAGCGTACGGCGTATACCACTCGGTGTTCGACAATTTCAATTGGTTCAAGAAATTCGGCGACCCAGATTTCGTTTACGAGCAGCAGATGGCTCGCGTCTTCGGGCTGGAAGCGGTGCGCATGGCCAACGCTGACGTCTTGCCTTACGACTACGAGGAATACGGCAAAGAGATTGTCGTGTACATCGATGCGGCGAAGAAGAGGGCGGAGAGCAAATTCGGCGCTCGAGTTCCGGATTTTTCGCCAGCCGCTGAGGCGGCGAAGCATTTCGGGGAAGCGGGCGCTACGATTCTGGGCAAGCAGAAGAACCCGCCGGCGGATCTTAAAAGGCTCAATCGCGCGCTGCGTGATGCGGAGAGCGCTCTGCTCCTTCCTGAAGGCTTGCCGAACCGGCCGTGGTATCGCCATGCGATCTACGCTCCCGGGCAGTACACCGGGTACGCCGCGGTCGTAATACCAGGTGTGAATGAGGCGATCGATGCGGGCGATTTGGATCGGGCCCGGCAACAGATTGCCGCACTGGCCGCCGCCCTGCGCCGTGCGGCCAAGGTTCTGAATAGCTACCGATAGGGATGTTGCAACAGTTTGCACACTGCGCAATGCTCGTGCCACGAGCGATTGCGTTGGAGTAAACTGGCAATATTATTGTGACCGGGCAGCCCTGCAGCGCGGTGTCTGCGGTGCGTTCGCGAAGGATGTTGCCTGTAGTCTTCCCTTTTTTTGTTGGTTGCTTCGCCACTTCGAGGGCTCGATGCCGCTGGCACGGATCATTACCGACTCCGCCGATGACTCGCTGGAACTGACCCTGCAGCTGCGTTCGCGTGGATTCCAGGTGGAGACGGTCGCGCCCGGTGAGGTTCCGACTACGCCCGCGGACCTCGAGGTTCGACTGGAAGAATGCAACTCGGAGGATGTCTTGACCCGGACGGCGCCGGTTTCGGAGGCCGACGATCTGTGGGTGTTCGTTGCGCCCGGCGCGCTCGATGAGAGCGTGAGGCCCATCCGCGGGATCTCCCTGGTAGCTCCGGGGATCCGCGCTCCCGAGGCGAAGGCCGCTCCTCAGCTGGCGGCGAAGTCCCCGAATACTCCCTCTGTCATTCCGTTCGCGACTCCGGAGGACGATCCGATTCTTTTGGAGTTGGTTGAATTGCAGAAGCAGGTCGCCGCGGGAATGGCGGGAATGAATGTCGAGCCTCGCCCGCCCAACGGGAATGGGGCGTACGGCGCACACCCGGAGACGGCGGCGGCGCCGGCGGCCGCCACGAATTTGCCGGCCGCTGCTCCCCTTCCGGAGGAGAGCACGACGGCCGGTTCCGTTTCGGAGATTATGGCGCAGACGGAGGAGCTTGCCGTCTTTCCAACTGCGGCAGAGTCGCCCTTGCACACCCAGCCGGTTGAAGAAGCCGCACGGACCGCGGTGCCGCGAGCGGCCAGTGAACGCGCGCCGGGGTCTTCCGCAGAATTGAGATTCTGGAGGATCGCTTGTGTCGCCGCCGCCCTGGCGATTGCGGCACTGCTGCTCGGAGCCCACCTGAGCCGGACGCCTGAGTCGCCCATCGGTTCGCAAACCGGAGCGACGACACGGTCCGAGTCATTCCCATCGCAGCAGAAAAAGGCAAGCGTGGTTCCGCCCCAGGACAAGCCCGTGGTTCCGGCGCCGGCCAAGCCGTCGGCAAGCGCGGCGAAGGCAGCGAAACCACCCCGGGCTCAAAGCGCGTTTGCGCGCAAAACGGCGCTGAGCGCTCGCCAGGCGCTGGCCCGCCGGCGGGTTGCGAGCGCGCACCGTCACAGATTCATTGCCAAAGATACCGTGGTCTTCTTCGACCGCAAGGGTGGGGCTACCGCCCGGAAGTTGAAGTCTGAGCCGAGCCGCAAGCGCCGTTCTGATCTGAACTGATCGGGCGGGACTTACTCCGACTTGCTGATCAGCGCCCGGTCCACCGAGAAGGCACCGCTGCCGCGCGCCATCAGCGCGACTGCGATCACAAGCGCCAGCAGGTGATATTCGAAGCCCTCACCCTTCTGCTGGCCGCTCCAATTCATGAACATTCCGAACTGGCCGTGGACCATCAGCACGGCCACGATCATGTTGCAGGCGATGCCGAAGGCGGCCACGCGTCCCAGTGCGCCCACCACCAATCCGATGCCGCCCAGGAACTCGGCGCAGATCGCCAGAAAGGCGAGGGGAGCGGGGATGTGCAGCATGCCGGTGAAAAAGCCCATGGTGCCGGAGAAGCCGTAACCTCCGAACCAACCCAGCGCTTTTTGTGCGCCGTGCGCGAAGAAGATTACACCCAGCACCAGGCGCAGGAGGGTGAGGGTCCAGTCGTCGGAAGTTGCCAGTAGTTTGCGAAACATGAGAAAAATCTCCTTTCATCGTCTCTAAAGAGTGTAATGCTCGACCAATAATTACTTTACTCATCACCTATCACAGGTAGAAAAATCTACCCCAAGCCGCCGCGAACCCGCTCCAGCCCGGCAATCAGGACGCGCAATTCGGAGGTGGTCAGAGACTCCATCGCTTGCGCGCCGGAGTCGCCCATCGGTTTGTCCAGGTCGGCCAGCAGACGTAATCCGGCTTCGGTGATCCAGCACAGAACCTGGCGCCGGTCCTCCGGGCAGCGCTTGCGACGCACCAGGTGTTTGGCCTCCAGTTTGTCAAGGAGGCGTGTGATTCCCGGGGTTTTCTGAATCATGCGGTCGGCAATCTCGAGGGTCGGCGTGCCCTGCTGGCCGGCACCACGCAGGATGCGCAGCACGTTGTATTGCTGCAGGGAAACGCCGTGCGGTTCCACCAGTTGGGCGAAGCGCCGTTGCAGGAGGTCCGTGGTGCGGGACAGGGCCAAGATGGCTTCCTGGGCCGGCGACTCGAACGGTTTGTTCTGCCGGATCTCTTCGCGCAGGCTAAGCCGCTTTTGGGCCATGGGAAGACACCTTACGTTACAATAGATGATTAGTCAAGTAATATGGTTTCAAATCTTCCCGATCGCCGGGCTGGTAGAAACCTCGGCCGGTGGGAGGGGTTCAGTGCGGCCCGTGCGGCTGGGATGGTTGACGGTGCTGGGTGTGCTCCGTATGATGGCCGGACTCCGGCCGGCCCGTTTGCAATGACGGCTGAGAATCTGAGGGGTTCGATCCCGCATGAACGCTGCCCATGCCCTTGGGAACCTGTTGCGCACGCTCCCGGCAGCGGCAACGGCTACCTTCCTGGCATTGTTTCCCATCGTGAATCCGTTTGGCGGAATCCCGCTATTTTTTTCGTTGACGTCGGGGTTTACTCCGCCGGAGCGGAATCGGACCGCACTCCGGACCGCGCTTTACGTCTTCGCGATTCTGGTTACGTTTCTGTTCTTCGGTCGCTTCGTCCTGAATTTCTTCGGGATTTCGCTCCCGGTCTTGAAGATCGCGGGAGGCCTGATTGTGGCCAACACGGCTTGGGGTATGGTGACAGGTGAGAATCGGCTGACCACCGCCGAGAGTGATGACGCCATCACCAAAGCAGACATTTCCCTCACACCGATGGCCATGCCCATGCTCTCCGGTCCCGGTTCGATTGGAGTCGTGATGGGGCTGGCGGCGCATGTCGACAGCCTGGCTGCTTACCTCGGCATGGTGATCGGCATCACGGCGCTGGCGCTTTCGGTTTATTTTTTTCTGCGTTGGGGAGGCCCGCTGGTGGGGCGGCTCGGGCCGAGTGCGGCAGGGGCTATCAGTCGCATTTTCGGATTTCTGATTCTCGCGATTGCGGTGCAGTTGATATGGGACGGGGTGGCGGATTTCAGGGGATAGAGGGGCTGCGGGCGAGTCATGCCTTCCGAGTGCGGTTCGGGGCTAGGGGAAGGAGGGTTGCTCGTTTTCTTTCGGCCCTCCGGGCTTTCGCTAGCAATCTGCTTTGGACCCACGGCCCGCGCCCTGGGCTTCTCTCTCGCGCCGCTGGGCGGCTGATTCGGGCTGCGCAACCCGACTTTCCTCAAGCGCGCTCGCGTTGCCAGCGAGTTTCTTAAGGCAGGCATGGACAAACCGGCGCTTCGCGCCTCTCGCCCGTCGCTCCACCGGCCATCACATGCCGGAGTCTCACTTGAGCGTGACCAGCTTCTCCACCAAGTCCGAATAGTCTTTCTTCTCCAGGCCGTGGACCTGCTTGTTGTATTCGTCCACTTTTGACGAATAGTTCATCGAGCAGAATTTCGGGCCGCACATGGAGCAAAAAGCGGCTTCTTTGTAGTAGTCATCGGGCAGGGTCTCGTCGTGCATGGCACGCGCAGTCTCGGGGTCGAGCGAAAGCGCGAACTGTTTGTCCCAATCGAACTTGTAGCGGGCATAGCTGAGCGCGTCGTCGCGGTCGCGCGCGCCGGGACGATGGCGGGCTACGTCGGCGGCGTGGGCAGCGATCTTGTAGGCGATGATGCCGTCTTTCACGTCTTTGTCGTTGGGCAGCCCGAGGTGCTCTTTGGGGGTTACGTAGCAAAGCATGGATGCGCCGTGCCAGCCAATCATCGCGGCGCCGATGGCCGAGGTGATGTGGTCGTAGCCGGGGGCGATGTCGGTTACGAGCGGGCCCAGCGTGTAGAACGGAGCCTCGTAACAGAGTTCATTTTCCTTGTCGACCTGCTCCTTGATCTTGTCGAGCGGCACATGACCTGGGCCTTCGATCATTACTTGCACGTCGTGGTTCCAGGCAATCTTGGTGAGCTCGCCCAGGGTTTTGAGTTCGGCGAACTGGGCTTCGTCGCTGGCGTCGGCGAGGCAGCCGGGGCGAAGGCCGTCACCCAGCGAGAAGCTCACGTCATATTTCTTGAAGATCTTGCAGATGTCCTCGAAGCAGTCGTGCAGGAAATTCTGCTTATGGTGGTACGCCATCCACTGGGCCAGGATCGCGCCACCGCGGCTGACGATGCCAGTGATGCGGTCTGCGATCAGCGGCAGGTACTGGATCAGGACGCCGGCGTGGATCGTCATGTAGTCCACGCCCTGGGCGGCTTGCTCTTCAATGACTTCCAGCATCACGCTGGGCGAGAGGTCTTCCACCCGTTGGACGCGCGCTATGGCTTCGTAAATGGGCACGGTGCCGATGGGTACCGGGGAATGGCGCAGGATCGCCTCGCGGATCTCGTGGATGCCGCCGCCGGTGGAAAGATCCATCACCGTGTCGGCGCCGTAGTGGACCGAGGTGTGGAGCTTCTTGAGTTCTTCGTCGATGTTCGAGGTGACTGCGGAGTTACCGATGTTGGCGTTGATTTTGCAGAGCGAGGCCACGCCGATGCACATCGGCTCCAGCTCAGGGTGTTGGATGTTGGCGGGTATGATCATGCGGCCGCGGGCGAGCTCGTCGCGCACCAGTTCGGGCGCGATCTTTTCGCGGTGCGCGATGTAGGCCATCTCCTCGGTGATGTCGCCTTTGCGGGCGTAGTGCATCTGGGAGAAGTTGCCATCCTGGTTCTCAGCTTTGCGGCGGGCTAGCCATTCAGCACGCGGCTTTGTAACTGTATCGTTGCTGCCGTTGGAACTGGAACCGTTTGCAGGCGTGCCGTTTGTCGGAGTCATGGACTGCCCAACCTCACTGGGTTTTTGAATTTCTCGATTATACGCCGCGCAAACGACCGTGACGGGTCCGCTGCCATGCTTATGGACACGGGAAAATGCTTGAGCGCGGAGGTCGCAGGGGGAAATCCGCGGTGGTCGCAGAGACCACCCGGGTGGGGAGAAAGTTGCGGGGTTGTTCATGTTCTCATAACTTGTCCGTCCAACCGTGCTGGACCTACAATCCCTTGTCTACCTCCGCGAGGACAATCATGCGCATACTAAAATTTTGGTTCGCTTTCCTCACGCTGTCGGCCGGACTGGCGTTCGGCCAGGCTGCTTCTATCGCCAAGACGGAGCCGGGCTTCAGCATTGACGCAATCGATAAGACCATCGATCCCTGCCTGGATTTCTACCAGTACGCCTGCGGTAGCTGGATGAAGAACACGGAGATTCCGGCGGACCAGAGCTCATGGGTCAGCTTCACGGAACTCTACGAACGCAATCTGGTCACTTTGCGCGACATCCTCGAGAAGGCTGCCGTCGAACGAGCGGGCCGCAGCGCCGTCGAACAGAAGATCGGCGACTACTACAGTGCCTGCATGGACGAGAAAACAGCAGACGACAAGGGCCTGGATCCACTCACGGCGGAGCTCGATCGCATCGCTGCCGCGAAGGACAAGACCGCGCTCATCGACGCCATCGCGCGCACCCACATGATCGGCGGGAACGCGCTGTTCAATTTCTATTCTTCCTCCGACCTGCATAATGCGGACCGGGTGATCGCGTACATCGACCAGGGCGGGCTCACGCTGCCTGACCGCGACTACTACATTAAGGATGATCCCAAGCAGGTGGAAATGCGCAAACACCTGGCGGAGTACGTCACCCAGATGTTCATTTTGACCGGACAGTCTCCGGAAAAGGCGGCCGAGTCCGCGCACACCGTGCTGCGCATCGAAACCGCGCTCGCCAAGGCCGAGATGGACCGCACGCTGCGCCGCGATCCCAAGAACCGGGATCACAAGATGAAGCGTGATGAGGCGGTTTCCCTGGCTCCGAACTTCTATTTGATGCGCTATTTCTCGGCGGTGGAGGCGCCGACGTTCTCGGACCTGAACGTCTCTAACCCGGAATTCTTCAAGCAAGTCAACGGAGTGATCGAGAGCGAGTCGCTGGACGCGCTCAAGGCTTATGTCGGCTGGCACCTGCTCGACTCGGCCGCGCCCTGGCTCTCCAAGCCTTACGTCGACGCCAACTTCAAGATGCAGCAGCAGTTGACTGGGCAGTCGGAGATCCAGGCGCGTTGGAAGCGCTGCGTAGACGCCACCGACGGGGCGCTCGGCGAAGCGCTGGGCCAGAGGTACGTGGAGATCACATTCGGCGCCGATGGCAAGCAGCGCATGCTCAAGATGGTGGATGCGCTGGAGACCTCGCTCGACCAGGACATCCGCAATCTGCCCTGGATGACGGAAGACACCAAGAAGCAGGCCAAGGTCAAGCTGCAGGCGATCCGCAACAAGATCGGCTACCCGGACCTGTGGCGAGATTACAGTTCGTTGACCATCGTGCGGGGCGATCTCATGAGCAATTTTCTGCGCGCCAATGAGTTTGAATCGAAGCGGCAGGTTGCCAAGATCGGCAAGCCGCTTGACCGCAAGGAATGGGGGATGACTCCGCCGACCGTCAACGCCTACTACAGCGGCTCGCGCAACGAGATCGTCTTCCCGGCCGGAATCTTGCAACCTCCCTTTTTCGACAGGAAAATGGATGACCCAGTGAACATGGGCGGCATCGGCGTCGTCATCGGCCACGAACTTACGCACGGTTTCGACGACCAGGGTCGGAAGTTCGATCCGCAAGGCAACCTGAAGGACTGGTGGAAACCGGAGGACGGCAAGGAATTCGAAAAACGCGCCGGCTGCATTGCCAGCGAATATGGCAACTTCATCGCGGTCGACGACCTGAAGCTGAACGGCAAGCTCACCCTGGGCGAAAATACCGCCGACAACGGCGGGGCGCGGATCGCCTACATGGCCCTCGAGAGCCTTATCGCGCAGGACAAGACCGGGAAGGCCTCAGAGAAAATCGACGGCTACACGCCGGAACAGCGCTTCTTCCTGGGCTTCGGGCGGGTATGGTGCGAGAAGCGGCGGCCGGAGTTTTCGCGCATGCTGGTCAGCGTGGACCCGCATTCCCCGGGCAAATATCGCATCAACGGCGTAGTGCAGAACATGCCCGAGTTCCAGAAGGCGTGGGGCTGCAAGACGGGGCAGCCCATGGTGGCGGAGAACGCTTGCCGGGTGTGGTAGGGAAGGGCGCGGAATAGGCAGCTCCAGCACCGGAATCTTGCTGGCAGTTCTGCGTAGGTCTCGGCCTCGGTTGTGCGGGCCTGAGGCAGGCGGGATAGCCTGCAAGATGCCGGTTGCTATTGGCCGCCTTGGAGTTCCTTGAAGCCTTTGCGGCGTTGCTCGCTGTAGCGGTGCAGCGCGTCGGTGATGATAGGGAAGGCCTTGGCGGACGGCAAAATCTCATCCACCTCGACCGCCTTGCCTTCCAGCTGCTTGTAGTCCTGGAAGAAGCGGCGCAGCATCAGCAGGCGGTGCGACGCCATTTCGTTGGCTTCGTGGTACGTGTTGAACTCGGGGTCTTCCGTGGCCACCGCAATGATCTTGTGGTCCTGCTTCCCGGCATCGATCATGGTCATCAACCCGATCGCTCGCGCATGGATGATGGTCAGGGGCACTACGGCTTCCTGGCATAGCACGAGTACGTCGAGCGGGTCATCATCTTCGGCCAGCGTCTGCGGGATGAAACCGTAATTTGCCGGATAGTATACGGCGGAATAGAGGACGCGATCCAGTTTGATCAGGCCGCTGGTCTTGTCCAGTTCGTACTTCACGCTGGAGCCGAAGGGAATTTCGATGACCGTGCTGAACTCGCCCGGGAGTTGGTCGCCGGGCGTCACGTCGTGCCAAGGATGGATCATAGGGAGTGGCCGCCTTGGAGTAGGGTCTCTGGCATTCTACCAATTCGGCGGCCTCCAGGCGCCGACCGGTTCGGGCTTTAGTCTTTTCAGTTCAATCATTTGAGAGTCATTGGGACGTGGGCGGGTGGCCCTCTTGCGTCTTGACCTCGGGCCCGCGAGCGCGTACAGTTTTGGCATAGGCTTGGGGTAAAAAGACATGTCGAGCGAAGCCAGCAAGTACCTGAAGTTCGGTGGAGCGACCGTCGTCATCCTGATGATGCTCGGCTACCTCGCTTATACCGGGGTACAGGAGAGCAAGAGCTATTACGTCACGATCAAGGAACTGCGTGGACTGGGCGACAGCGCCTACACGAAGCGCCTTCGGGTCGCTGGCAACGTACAGCCGGGATCGATCAAGCGGAATGGCCCGCACGTGGACTTCATCCTGGTCGAGCAGGACCTGAGCTTGGCGGTGAGCTACGCTGGGACCGAGCCTCCGCCGGACACGTTCAAAGACAACTCGCAGGCTCTTGCCGAAGGCAGTTTCGGGAAAGATGGCGTGTTCCACGCCAAGGGGCTGCAGGCGAAGTGTGCTTCGAAGTACGCGCCCGCGAAGCCGGGAGATCCCGCGACCGGAGCGCCCAAGGGCGAACCGCCCAAGAGCATGACCGAGCGGCAAGGTTCATCGAAGGTCGGCGTCACCCTGTAACTCGCGGTTGGCTTCTCGGACGAAACCCATTCGATTGTGAACGACCCCAACACGGCGCGCGCGCAAGCCGACCCCATCATTACTGTCACAAATCTGATTAAGCAGTTTGGACGCTTCGCCGCTCTGCGCGGCGTGACTGCGTCTTTTGAAGCAGGACGACTCTACGGCGTTCTCGGGGAGAATGGAGCCGGCAAGACCACACTGCTGCGCGTCCTCGCGGGCTTGGTTCGTCCCACCCGCGGTACCGTGGCGATTCTGGGGAAGGGTGATCCGCGCGAGGCTTGCCGCGAATTTGGATACATGGCTCATCCCTCCCTGCTCTACGACGAGATGAGCGGCATGGAGAATGTGCGCTACTTTGCGCGGCTCTATGGCATTCAGAACGACGCGCGCTGCGCGCAGAGCATTACGGCGGTGGGCCTCGATCCGGAGCTCGGGCGTCCAGTGGGGCAGTATTCGCAGGGGATGCGACAGAGGATGTCGCTGGCTCGCGCCCTGCTGCACGATCCGAAGATCCTTCTGCTGGATGAACCTTTTTCGAATGTCGACATTCGTTCGGCGCGCGAGATGGTCAAGCTGCTGGCGCACATGCGTGACCAGGGCAAGACGGTGTTTGTGGTGACGCACCAGGCGTCGTTGCTCGATGGCGCCGCCGACCAGTTCGTCTGGATGCAGGCCGGCGAGATCATCAACCGGACGCCGGACCGGAAATACATGGAGACGGCATGAGCGCGCCCAGCGGGATCACCATGGCCACGCTCACGAAAGACATCCGCCTGGAGTGGCGCTCCAAGGATGCCATCAACTCCATGCTGTTTTTCGCACTGTTGGTAGTGGTGGTGTTCAGTTTCTCCTTCGATCCGGTTGCTGAGGAATCGCGCCACATCGCAGGCGGCCTGGTGTGGATCGCGTTTTTGTTTGCCGCGGTGGTCGCTCTGAACCAGACCTGGGCGCGCGAAATACGGAATCAGGTGCTCGATGCCTACCGAGTCTCTCCAGCGCCAGCCAATGCGCTCTTCCTGGCGAAAGCCGTGGGAAACTTTATTTTTGTCGCCCTTCTCGAAGCTTTGATGACACCCCTGTTCATCATGTTTTACAAGCTGCGCGCGCTCGGGCCGGCCTGGCAGCTGCTGCCGGTGGCCGTCCTGGGGACGTGGGCGATCGTGGTGAACGGAACGTTCTTTGCGGCCATGTCCCTTCGTACCCGCAGCCGCGAGATCATGTTGCCGCTTCTACTTTTCCCGATCACGATTCCGGCGTTACTATCCATGGTGGAAGCCACCACGACGATACTGGTCGGCGATCCTTCCACGTCCGCCAAGTTCTGGATGGTATTGCTTGCCACCTACGATGTGGTGTTTACTACAGGCTGTCTGGCGTTGTTCGAAACGGTGCTGCACGCGGAATGAAAAAAGCCTTCCCAATTCTCGGACTGCTGACCGCTGCGCTCTTGAGCTTTGCCCTGTATGAGGCGCTCGTCGTCGCTCCCCGGGAGCAGACGATGGGCGATGTGCAGCGGATCTTCTACTATCACGTGCCCTCCGCGTGGACGGCGTTTCTGCTGTTCGCCATCAACTTCCTCGCGTCGGTGCAGTACCTGGTGCGCCCGCGGCCGCAAGCGGACAAGATTGCGAACTGGATCGTGATCGCGCTGGGAGCGCTGACCTCGATCGGCGCATACGTGGTTCGGCCCTTACCGCAGAATATGTATCCGTCCTCGGTCGTGACCACAGGCGTCGCGATTGTGGGACTCTACTTCCTGATCAAGAAGTATTTCTCCGAGCAGGAGACGGACATCCTGGCCTTGACGACGGCGGAGGTGGGCGTAGTTTTCTGCACGGTCGTGCTGGTGACGGGTCCCCTCTGGGCGCGGCCGGTGTGGGGCATCTGGTGGACGTGGGATGTCCGGCTGACTTCGACGCTCGTGCTGTGGCTGATTTACGTCAGCTATCTGATGCTGCGGCGCTTTTCGACCAGCGGGCAGACTCCGGTGCTGGCTGCGGCGCTCGCGGTCTTCGGGGCACTCGATGTGCCGCTGGTGTATTTTTCGATCTGGTTCTTCCGCACCCAGCACCCGCAACCGGTGATCGGCGGCGGTGGTTCGATTGATCCGCGCATGTTGCACGTGCTGTTGATCAACTGGCTCGCATTTTTGTGCTTTGCGTTCCTGGTGTGCTGGTCGCGCTATCGGCTGGAGCAGTTGCAGCGCGAAGTGGAGGAGACGCAGGCTCTCGAGGCCCTGCTCGAACCAAGGAGCACCGTACGATGACCTTTCTCTATGCTGCCTACGCAGCCACCTGGGCGATCCATATTGCTTACCTGATCACGCTGGTGCGCCGCTATTCCCGCCTGAAGCTAGCAGTCGACGAGCTGAACAAAAGAAAGAGATAGGACCTGTCGCAAGATCACAAGATCATTGGGTCCGCACCCAGGTTGTGTTCCGCCGCGAGGGAAAGCCGCCGACTCGAAAAGCCCTTTTGCGTGCGCCAGGATTTCGCCGGAAAATGGCGCTAGCCCCCGCTCGTCCACTGCTGCTTGAGCGCCGTGGCAAACTCCGAGCCTGAAGTTGCGCGCAGGAATTCGTATTCCTCGATGGCTGCAGCCACTCCGATTCGCGCGGAAGGCAAGGGCGATTCCACGCGGATGACCCGTGCGGCAAAGCGCACGCGTACCGCGTCGGTGAGGGTGATGTGGGGCGGAAAGGTCAGGGTCACATCGATACGCGATCCCTGCGCGACCGAGCGGTCGAGATAGAAGAACAATCCGCGAGCGCTCACGTTCTGGGTCTCGATGTGGAACTCATCCGCGAGGTTGCCGGTCAGCCGTATGGCGGCCGGCAGCCGCATGTCGAAGCGTCTCATGACGCGCCGATCCGAGGAATCTTCGAGCATGTCCCGTTTTCTCTCCATGGAGCAGCGCGATCCCGGGAAGGTTCCATTCGTCTACAACCCGAGGTGGGAAAGCCAGTGGGGGCGGACGCTCTCCAGCAACCCAGAGATTCGTCTGCCCGTGCAAGAAAGAATCACTTAGTTATCAGCAGTTTGCAAGGGCAAACTGCCCACTGGGAATTTATTCGGTTACCCGGTATTTGAGACCAGAGCGGTCCTGAAGGACGATTAGCCGGCGAAAACTGACCGAGCGCGAACTTCGACGCAATCCCGTCGCAAACCGATCGGAGTCGCCTGCAGATCTGGGGCGCAGCACACAACCGCGTCCCCGGAACTGGTTGCCAAGCGGAAGAATCGCGACCTGCTGCAATCCGGTGGGTCTCGGCTGCCCAGAAATTGCCGCCGCCAGCTTACTTTTGGGGCGCTGACGGCATCTCGCCTGGGCTCTTTCTGCATCTCACGAGGCTTGAGCGGGCAGGGAAGCGCTCGGTCGCTTGACACTGTTATCCGCCAGATGTTTAAGTAGTTACTTATTTTTTCACTCGGATTTGGAGACAAGTATGCCTGCCGCTCCGTTGCCGGGGCCGCGTGGCGTTTTGTGTGCCGTTCTTCATTCCTCTCCACCTGATTTGAAATTTCGGAGGAACTCGTGAGATTGAATCGCCGTGGGTTGGGTACAGGTCTGTTATGGAGCCGCATTCTCCCGTCAGCATTGCTGCTGGCGACCGCCGGAGTGGCGATTCTTTGCCTTGGCTCCGGCGTGCGGCAGACCAGCGCCAACCCAGTGGCCCAGCTTTCCGCCCTTGGCCTGCTGTTTGCCGGGACGAACTCCAGTCACCCGGTTCTCACCGCCTACGGCCACCTCCCCTTGATGTTCGAACCCAACCAGGGACAGACCGATCCGCGCGTACAGTTCCTGGCTCGAGGCGGCGGATATGGCCTGTTTTTGACCGGCGACGAAGCGGTGCTCTCTTTAGGGCATTCCGCATCGGGCAACAAGCTCTCAGACGCGGAGACTTCTGTCGTCCGGATGAGGTTGGTAGGCGCAGCGGCGAATCCGGTATCGCAGGGCGCCGACCCGCTTCCCGGCAAGAGCAGCTACTTCATCGGGAATGAGCCGGCAAAGTGGCATCCCAACGTGCCGCAGTTCGCGCGCGTCCGCTACGGCCAGATTTATCCGGGGGTGGATCTGGTCTACTACGGCAGCCAGGGGCAACTGGAGTACGACTTCGAAGTCTCCCCGGGCGCCGACCCGAAGAACATCCAGCTGAATTTCGAGGGAAGCAAGAGCCTGAAGTTGGAGGCAGGCGACCTCCTGCTCGAGACCGCCGACGGCAACGTCCGGCTGCAGGCACCGCGTGTGTACCAGATCGAAGGCGGGTTCAAGAAGCGGGTCGACGGACGATTTATATTTCTTGCCCAGGATCGAGTCGGTTTCGAAGTAGGGGCGTACGACCGCCGCAAGATGCTTGTCATCGACCCGGTCCTCAGCTACTCCACATATCTTGGGGGCACAGGCTCGGAGATTTTCCCGTCCATCGCGGTGGATTCGGGCTTCAACATCTATGTGACTGGATCCACTAGCTCGATCGATTTTCCGGATGCAAAGGCCATCCCTTCGACGGCCGCCACTCCCACCCCCCCCAACGTCTTCGTCGCCAAGCTCGATGCTTCGGGCGCTGCGCTGGTCTACGCAACTTATCTTGGCGGGGCCGGCACCGATGCAAGTATTGGCATTGCCGTGGACGCCGCCGGCAATGCGTATGTAGCGGGCACCACCACCTCGACGGATTTCCCTACGTCCTCAACCGCCTTTCAGACGACCCCGGCAGCGGCAGGCACGCACGCCTTCGTCAGTGAGCTGGATGCCACGGGTGCAACCCTGAAGTATTCCACCTATCTCTCGGGCAGCACTACGAGTGCGGGTACTCCAAACGATACCGCGAAGGGAATGACGCTCGACAATAAGGGCTTTGTTTACGTCATCGGGATTACGAACTCCACTAATTTCCCGACCGCGCCCAGCGCCGGGACGTTCCAGCCGACGCTGCAGGGAGCCACTGCTTTTTTTGTCAGCAAAGTCGATCCCAGTACTTCCGGCGCCAATAGCTTGCCGTTCTCTACATATTTCGGCGGCGGAATTCCGAACACGGGCACGGTTGTGGGGGGCGGAATTGCCGTTGATAACAATGCCAGCGGCTCGAACATCTACATCACTGGCGGCACGAACTACCTTTACACGGGCACCAACGCAACCACTGACTTTCCGATCAAGAATGCATTTCAGGCATGTCTGAACAGTGCTTCGACTGTGACTGCCTGTCCTTCTCCGAGCGGTGCCCAGGCCTTCGATGCATTTATAGCGAAGCTCAATCCTGGGACCACGACTGGCCCTCAGTTGCTGTACTCGACCTATCTGGGCGGTACCGGCGACGACATCGGTAATGGGATCGGCCTGGATGCTTCTGGCAACGCGTACGTCACAGGATCGACCGCATCTTCCGATTTTCCCAAAGCGACGATCGCCCAGTTTCAGACGGCTTTCGCCGGGGGTGCCCACGATGCCTTCGTGGCCAAAATCAATAATCCGATCACCGGGACCGGCACCACCACCACCAACGTTCAGTTGACCTATTCCACCTACCTCGGCGGTAACGGTGATGACCTGGGAAACGCCATCGTCGTGGATGGTATCCAGGGCGCTAGGGTCATCGGCACGACCAGTTCGGCAGATTTGTCGAGCAAGCTTCTTCACCCGATCCAAGCCACGCTGGCCGGGGGAACCGATGCTTTCGTCGCCCGCCTTGATACGGTTGGGGGTGGCTCAACGGGTACCAATCAGTTTCTGACGTTCCTCGGCGGCTCGGGCGACGACAGAGGCACGGGGATCGCTATCGACAGCAGCACGAACACCTACGTCACCGGTGAGACCGCATCCGGCGATTTCCCAAAGGCGAGTGCGTTCCAGGCCAATCTATCGGGTACGCAGGATGCCTTCGTGGCAAAACTCGGCCCCACGTTGAATCTGGACCTCACGGTTGCCAAACCGGCGTCCACGTCAGTCAATGCCGGCAACCAGGTCAGCTTCGTCTACACGATCACCAATAACGGTGACACGACCGCCAATGTGGCGTTTCAGGACAATCTGGGCAGCGGCAGCGGTACAGCGCCTGCCACCTTCGTGTCCGCGACGGCGTCGGGGGGAAGCTGCCCCACGACTCCGACCAACAATACCGTGCTGTGCAATCTGGGGATCATGAACGGGGGAGCTACTGCAACGGTTACGGTGAATCTGACGCCAACCGGCTCGGGAACCCTCGGCAATAGCGGAATGGTCTTTGTGGGTGGTTCGTTCTCGAAGAACGCCACGGCGACCCCGGTGACTGTGAACACCTTTAAGGTGGGTGGTACTCCGCCGAGCGTGACGGTGGTCGCGGGTCAACCGGCCTCCTACCAGATCACGCTCACGCCGCTGCAAACCTACTCCGCGAGCATATCCTTGACCTGCTCCGCGGGACTGCCCGGCGGCACCCCAGCCCCCACTTGCACATTCACGACAACTCCGGTCACTCTGCAAGGTTCGAGCCCATCGCAGGTTGCACTGACGATCAGCACCGCACCAAGAACCACAACCACGGCTCGGTCGTGGCCTGAAGGGGGACCCTTCTACGCGACCTGGCTACCAATCCCCGGCTTGGCGTTCCTGGGACTGGGGCTGGGTAGCCGCGTGCGCCGCAAGGGCCGGGTCCTCGGCGGACTGCTGTTCCTGTCACTTATGACACTGGTACTGCTGCAGCCTGCTTGCGGAGGCCACAGTTCGACCACCACCACGACTGGCACGCCGGCGGGAACCTACACCGTTACGGTCTCAGCCACCTCGGGAACTTTCTCCCAGACCGCACCCATTACGCTGGTGGTCCAGTAGCCTTCGGTCCCAAGACCTTCCGGATGAAAGCCGAGCCGGGGCTCGGTTTCTTCCTTTGTCTGGCTGATTGAATCCCATCGAAAACATTGATTCAAATAAGAATAGAAGAGTTATTGCTGGTGACGTGTATGGTGTATTAGATACCGACCGGTCGGTTGATTTAATGACCGCGGGCGGGTTGCTGTGTGCAGGGCGGCCGGGGCGAGGAGGCATTGCGCTTGCGTACGTCGTTCGCACATTTGATGACTGTCTTCCTGCGTCGACTGTGGCTGCCGGCGGCACTGTTTGCCGGCTTCAACGTCCTCTGCGTGGTGGTCTACCGGCGGCTCGAAGGTCTGCGCTGGCAGGACGCTTTCTTCTGGATGACGCATCCGCATTCGACGGAAGACCGGCAGATCCATGACGCAACCAAGGTCTTCGCGTTCTTCGTCTGCCTGTGCGTGTTTGCCTTTCAAATGTGGATTGCCGAACGAGTCCTGGTAACGATCTTCCGCCGCCAGGGCATGGAGGCCTGGAAATCAATGATCAATGACATCAGCATAGAGAACGTTCGCGACCACTTCATCGTTTGCGGATTCGGGCAGGTAGGCCGCACGGTGGTCGACCAGTTGAAGCGGCTCGAGATTTCCCTCGTCCTGATCGAAACCAATGAAGGCCTCTACCGGGAGTTGCTGAAGGACGGGGTCCTCGTCATCCAGGGAGACGCCAAGCGCCACGATGCGCTACGGACTGCCGGGATCGAGCGCGCCCGTGGCATTTGCATCGTGATTGACAACGACGCTGACAATCTATACATCACGGTAACCGCACGTTCGATGAATGCCAATTTGAAGATCATTACGCGTGCGGGGCAGCAGCTCTACGCGCACGCCATTCGCAGCTCGGGCGCCGATGAGGTGATCATCCCTGAGTACGAAGGCGGGCTGATGACCGGACGAATGATCGAAAGATACTATCCGGCGCAGAGCAAGCTGGCGTAACCCGGAAGTGGTCGTGTTCTCAAGAAATTGAGACGGTTTCTTCCGAAATGTTCGTGGTCGACGGGATCAACCTGCGCGCGTTCCGGATCTTGGTCGCGCCTTGAGATACTTGGCCCAAAGTGGTACCTTTTCGTGGTTCAAGTTTCTTCCCCAAGGTCTATCTTCCCAGGGTCTGTCAAGAATTACTCGCTTCGCTGCTCGTTTCGCTACGCGGTCGTCTCCCGTTTGCACCCGAGCAATGCAGGAGAAGTACGGGTTGGCACAGTCTGGGAAGGTTTTTGCGCCACGAGTCACGAACTGTAAGCCGAGGAGACCGGATGAACGAACTGGCGGAACTGATCGTGCGGAAAACGGGCGTATCCGAGGAGACAGCCCTGAAAGTGGTGGAAACTGTGTCCGGCTATCTGAAGGCTAAGATGCCGTCGTCGTTTGCGTCCCACCTGGACGGAGTACTGGGGGGTGAGTCGCTGACGGAGGCGGAAGGGATCGCGGAAAAGGCCAAGCTCTTTGTTGCCGATCTGACGGAAAGACTCGGCAAGAAAAGCGCGTGAGGGAACTCCGCGCCACTAGGTTCCCCTGTCGTCGTTGTCGGGCCCAGCCGTTTGTCTGGTTCTCTCCAATCCGCCGTACCGGGAAGGAACGTTCGCTTCGCGGTACGGCGGAGAGACATGCAGCGGCTGGGTTCCACTTGTCGGAACGTTTCGTGCGCCTGTCGCAAGCCTGAAACAGGCTGTGTGCCATGCAGTCTTCTGCCCTTGGCGGCAATGCATGGGGCGCTGCCGCCAGCCACGACCAGAAGAATTTCCCATCCACAAACAGAATCTGGAAGCGAGACGCCAGGACCATTCCCTGTTCAAGATTCTCGCCGCGATCTCCCCAACCGCACCGGTGGCAAAAACCGTGGCAAAGTCTGCTACATTAATGGCCACACCTCACTGCCATGAATGCAACCGCCGGAGGATCCAGCTCGATGCTCCAGATCAGGAAAGAGTCTGTCGAACCCGACATTGTTATTCTCCGGTTGAGTGGTCGGATTGCGATGGGCCGCCCCTGTCAGGAGATCGAGTGCCAGATCGATGAGCTGATCCGTCAGAAATCGGCGAAGGTGATCCTGGACCTGGGCGCAGTCCAGCGGGTCGACAGCACCGGTTTCGGCACGATCGTCATGTGCGCCCGCAAGTTCAAGAAGGCGGGGGGCGAGCTTCGGGTAGCCGGCGCCAAGGGCATCGTCGAAGAAATCGCCAATACCTCGAACATTCCCAGGATCATTCCCTTCCATGCGACGGTCGAGGAGGCCATGGCTGGTTTTACCCCGGCCTGAGCGTAGTGATGTAGTTTGTGCTCTCTTCTACGGATTTTCCTGTATTGTCCGTTCACCCGCGACCCAATAGCGTAGTCGTCAGACGAAGTGGCGCAGACCCCGCGCCAGGAGACTGGTTGAACGGGATTCTCCTGACGCGGGGTCCGATTTTTTTGTGGAGGCAGACTGTGAAGGTAGCGCAGAAGTCCGCAACACTCGGAACGGGACTGTTGATTGCCGCAATCTGCGGCGCGCTCTGGTTGACGACCGCAGTCCCTCGCGCCCACGCGGATGACGACCGGGACAAGTGTCGGCACCGCATCGAACGGGCCGAGGCCAAGCTGGATAAAGCCATCCGCCAGCACGGTGAGCACAGTTCCCAAGCCGAGAGTCGTCGCCACGAACTGAACGAAGAACGCGAGCACTGCTGGAGCGCCTACCACGTTTGGTGGAACGGAATGGAACGTAAGTGGCACAGTGAACGCGACTGGGACCATGACGACCGCGATCATGATCACGATCATCACTAGGAGCGACGGCTCGCACGCCCTATGAGGGCCGCCGAAGGCGCGTCGACCAA
>DASQPN010000032.1:0-4848 GCA_035643915.1 Terriglobales bacterium
ATTGCCTACCGGCACGCGAGCCGCCTCGGCGATGTCCGCCAGACTCGTCTCTCGGAAACCGCGTCCATACGCCAGCTTCGTCGCAGTCTCAATCAGCCGCGTTCGCTTGTCCGGTTGTGCCGTTCGCATATTCTCCGACTCTGAGTTAGTTATTTCACTAACTCAGAGCCTAAACCCGATGCGCCCGTGTTGTCAACCCCCCCGCGACACGCCAATTTTGAGCGCTGGTGGATGGTGGACCAATCCACAAGCGCTTTGTCGGTCTGCCAGAAATGAGGGGAGCCGAGTATGGGCCGATAGAGGTACATTCTCATCCGTAGTAAAGAATCATTGGTAAAGATCCTTTTTCCCACAGGAGTGCTGACGATGGCTGACATAAATGAAGTGGTTGTCCGCGGGAGCGTGCGTTGCTCTTGGGTTAGCCGCCCCGCGAATTCGAGGTCGCTCTCGATGTGGTCAAGCTCGACAAGGTAGCGCAGAGCATCGGACGCCTTGGCTAGTGAAGCTCCGCCTTGCTGCGAATCTGTGCCGCGTTTGTATTGATCAACTCCAAAAAGGCGCGAAGGACCACGGACGGGTTCACGTTTTTCCACGCGGCGACAAGCTCGATCCGGACATCATCTGGTTGCAAACCGTAGAACCGGACACCATTTGAACGTAGGTTCCTAGCACAGGCAGGCACAATGGAAACGCCCTGTTCTGCTTCAACCAGCGACAGCACGGTCTGCAACATATTCGCCTGATTTTCAACACGCGGGCGAAAGCCGGCCTTCAGACACATGGCCGTGGTCGTATCGAACACGTCTGGGTGGCCCTCACGGTGGAACAAGACAAAGCTCTCGTTTGCCAAATCCGCAATACGCACGCGCTTGCTCTTCACGGGTCGTGAACGCGGCAGCACAGCCAGCAGCGGATCGCGGTACAAAACCCGCGATGAGAAGGTCCTGCTCTGTTCTGCGGTGAGTGTCCGAGTGAATCCGATGTCGATTTCCCCCTTCTCGAACGCAGCGTCCTGCTGAACCGGCGTGAGCTCTTGAAGTGTCAGTTTCACACCTGGATATGTCGCTTTGAACTTGCGCACAAGCTCTGGAAGAAATGCCGATGTCGCAGAGCCAAGGAATCCAATCGAGAGCCTTCCGATCTCGCCCCGTGCGGCTCGCCTAGCACTCTCAATAGCCAATTCGGCCTGCGCGAGCGCGCGTACGGCTTCGGCATGAAACACCTCGCCTTCAGGTGTGAGCTGCGCGATGCGTTTCGCGCGTGTAAACAATTTCACCCCGAGCTCTTCTTCGAGACCGGCTACCGTCAGGCTGATCGACGGCTGGGCAACGTGGATTCGCCGGGAAGCTTCGCGATAGCCCTTTTGCACAACTGCGGTGAAATATCGAAGATGACGCAATCGCAACAACCGAGGATACATTTCGCTGGCAGTACAACATCAACGTGCTGGGTCCTGTCCTGACCACCCTTGAGGCGATCAAATACTTCGGCGACAAGGGCGGAAGCACACGCCCGGCCGATGATCGCGATCTATTCGTCCACCAAAATCGCGGTGGAGAACCTAACACGCGGCCTGGCTTTGGAGCTCGGCGGCAGAAACATTCGTGTGAACGCCATCGCTCCGGGACACACGGCGACGGAAGGCACATCGGCCATGTTCGCTGGTGACGTAGCACCGACGCTCGCAAAGGAGTCCGTGTCCAACCGGCTGGGCCAGGTGGAGGACATCGCGCCTCTGGCGGTCTTTCTCGCCTCCGATGAGGCGCGCTGGGTTACCGGAGAAATCATCCGAGCCGCTGGAGGAACAATTTGACGAATACAGACAGACGCTCGCACAAGCAACGGACTGATGTTCACGCAGGAAATACTGAACAGGATGGTTATATGCGAAAACGAGGCAGTAAAGTTGCGGTTATTACTGGGGGAAGTAGCGGCATCGGGTTCGCCACCCTCCGCCGTAATTTCATCAAAACTGCTGGCATCGTTGCCAGTGCCACGCTCCTGCCTTCGTCCTTCACGCGCCTCCAAGCGAAAGGAAAGGAAACGTCTCAAAACGCCGGGCCCAGCCAGGCGCAGAAGGCCCTCAAGATCGTCATGGTCCCCAAGTTCACCGGCACGGCCTACTTCGCCGCGACCGAGAAAGGCGCCAAAGAAGCGGTGGCCGAGTTGAAGGGGAAGGGCGTGGCCATCGACTTTCTCTACACGGGACCGAGCGTCGCGAATACCGACGAACAAATCCGCATGATCGATGACCTGGTGGTGCAAAAGCCGGATGCCATCATCATCGCGGCCAGTGACGCCGACGCGATGGTGCCCGTGGCCAAGAAGGCGAAGACCTCGGGGATCAAGGTCATCACCTACGACAGCGACGTAGCAGATCCCACCGCGCGTCACTGGTTTGTGAACCAAGGGACCTTCACACAGGCAGGGGCAGCGCTCGTCGACGTGGTGGCCGAACAGGCCGGGGCGAGCGAGCGCTTCGCGGTCGTGAGCACGGCTCCCGGAGCGTTCAGCCAGGACTCCTGGATCGCGGCCATGAAGGCGCAGATGCAGGCGAAGTACCCGAAGATGCAGCTGGTCGACATCCGCTATGGGCTGAACAAACCGGCTGAGTCGTTCAGCGTGGCCCAGGACTTGATTAACAAGTACGGGGGTCAACTCGGCGGAATCGTCGCTCCCTCGGTGGTCGCGCTTCCCAAGGTGGCTGAAGCGGTGGAGCAGGCGGGGCTCTCGGGCAAGATTGTCGTCACCGGGATGTCCACACCCAAGGACATGAAGGAGTTCGTCAAGCGAGGCACCGTGAAGACTGTCGTGCTCTGGAATCTGGTCGACTTGGGCTACCTGGCCGTCTACGCGGCTCAGGCCAGCCTGGCGGGCACCCTCAAGGACGATGCGACGCAAGCCAAGCTGCCAGCAGGACGGTTGGGCACTCGCGACGCGGTCGCATCGCTCGAGGACATCACGGCCAAGGGTCCACTGACACTGAAGAACGTGATCGTGTTGGGAAATCCGTTCCGATTCGCGAAGGACAATATCGACCAGTTCAACTTCTGAGCGAAGTTCCGCATTATGACTTGCTCTTTTAAGAATCGCGTTTTGTCGGTCAGCCAGAAATGAGGGGAGCCGAGCATTGGCCGATAGAGTTACATTCTCGTCCGTAGTAAAAAATCTTTGGTAAAGATCCTTTTTGCCGCAGGAGTGCTGACGACGGCTGACAAGCTCAGGGATGCAGGGTTGTAGAATCCCCGTCCACTACGCCCACCCGATGCGGTGGAGGTGAAGCGGACCGATCAGGCTGCCTGTCCCGTCGGGTTTCTGATCCAGGCCTATTGCGTCTTCTCCGGCGCCGGCGCGACCTGCGAGGCGCCGGCTCCGCCTGCCAGCGGAATGGTGAGTGGATCGGCCAAGAACTTGCCGACAATTTGCGGCGCCTCTGGCGAGGTTATGAAATTGTAGTGGCTGTAGCCAGGCACGACCGCCAGCCGCGACTTAGACAGCCGCGTGTTCAGCCACGCCGGCTCCTTCACGCCGCCGCCCAACAGCGCGAAGAACTCCGCAATATGCTTCTGCGAGACCGAGTCGTTGTCGGCAAACACCAGCAGCACCGGTATCGGCGGCTTCGCGATATCTGCCGACCAGTCATAGTCCTCGCTCATCATCTTCCCCATCTTGTCGAGGAACTGCGGGAAGCGCTGCGGCTCGGGCCATTGCTTCGAGAATTTGCCCGTCGGCGTCTGCATCATGTTTTCGGCCATCCCCGCACCGACCTGGCTCATTCCCTCTTGCGTCTCCGGATACCAGCCGGACCTGGCATAAGGCGAGGAGATCACCACCAGCCGCCGCACCTTGTCCGGATGTTGGATCGCCGCGCGGATCGCAGCCGCGCCGCCGAACGAATGGCCGACTAGGTCGGCTTTCGGAATCTTGAGATGGTCCAGCAGCGCCGCGATATCGTCGCCCATCGTGGCGAAGCTCATCGGCCTGTCCGTGTCCGCCGTGCGACCGTGGCCCTGCATCTCCACCGCGATTACGCGCCGCGTCTTCGCCAGCGGCTGCACCCATCCTTGCATCTCGACGATCGTCGTCAGCCCGCCATGGATCAGCACAGCAGTTTCGGAACCTCACCGACGGTAGCTGAACTGAACCTCTGAAAAGCCTACAGTTAATTGGTTTCCCGTGCCCTGGCGGGATACCTTCTATTTTCGCGTTCGCTCAGGAGGTTGAAATTTATGGAATCCTATGGTATATATACAATAGGATGAAGAACAGGCCCAAAGGCTCGCAGGCCGCTCGCTTGCGCCAGCGCAAGTTCGACATCCTGCGCCGCTTCGCCATTCCTCCCGATCTCCTCCCCGGCTCGCTCTCGCTCTCTCATCTGCACTGCGGCAAGCCTACCTGCCACTGCAGGAAGGGTGCCGGCCATGCGGCTTGGTCGTTGACTTTCATGGTGGACGGCAGGAAGCAGGTCCACCACATCCCCAAGGCCTGGGTCGAAGATGTACAGAAGCGCGTCGATGCCGGACGCGAGTTTCAGGACGCCGTGCGCGAGGTATTGGCAGCCAACGCCCAATTGCTGGTGCTGTCGAAGAAGCAGCAGCGCCGATGAAACGACCGAGTCCGCGGCGACTCTGGTTTTATGTGACGCGGCGGCTCGGTTTACGTTCCTATTTCGAAGCTCCCGGAGACGGTCGCAAGTATCCTCAGATTCCTGCGAAGACTTTGCTTTGGGCGCTGCTCCTCGGCCAACTGCTTCGCGAATGCACCTTTCACGGTGTGGAATCGCTGGTGCGGATCTCAGGATGTCGCGCCTTGCTGGTGAGCAGCATCTTTAGCGATGACACGCTGGGA
>DASQPN010000033.1:0-4020 GCA_035643915.1 Terriglobales bacterium
GTGGGTACATTGTTGGAGGGCTTCGGACGGCTTGTTACCTCCCCGCCCCTACCTCGTAGGCTACGCGCGATGGGACACGCGGTCTGATCGATTCCTCCTTGCCAGACAATCATTCCAACAGCTTTTCAGTTCGCAATCTGCCCTATACGCCGGCAGTGTTGTTTACTCATGGCAGAGGAACCGGAAGCCTCGGCACTCACTGCAAAAAGAGCCGCGCAGCATGTTAGGCTCTCTCGGGCTAACGACGCTTACGAGCATTTGCATATTCTGACCGCTACGACCAAGCCTAGGCCCGCTCCACCTCATGCTGGCAGATACACCGTGGCCTCGCGGTTTCGGTGCCGCTCTTGCGAGCGTGGGTACATTTTTCCAAGGGCTCCAGAACAGTTCGTTGCCTCCCCGCTCTGCCTTGTAGGCTACGCGCGATGAGACGCGCGGTCTGATCGAGTTCCTCCTTTCAGACAATCATTTTCAGCAGCTTTCCAGGTCGCACTCCGGGTTGCCCGTCATTCGACCGGAACGATGAAAAATGGGTGGCGACAAGGAGGATCTGTTTCTCACAGAGCTTTTTCGAGCGACTTCAACGCCTGGCATTGCGACCAGCGATGCAGGACCGAAAGACGATGCAAGTTACTCGTGCCGCAGTGCGATCATCGGATCGATTCGAGACGCATTTCTGGCGGGCAGATAGCCAGCTAGAATCGCCGTAGTCGTCAGGGTCACCACTGATCCAATCAACGTCACCGGATCGTTAGGTTTCATTCCGAACAGAAAGGATTCCACCAGTTTTGACGCCGCAAGCGCTGCCGGCACACCGATCGCGAGCCCGACGGCCGCCAGGAGAACCACCTCGCGAAGTACCATCCAGACTACACGCGCGCGTTGCGCGCCGAGCGCCATCCGGATGCCGATTTCGCCCGTCCGGCGGGCGACTCTATAAGACATGGTCCCGTAGAGGCCCACACAGGCAATTGCCAGCGCCAGGATCGCAAACGCGGTGCAGAGGCGGGCAAACGTGATCTCCTGGTTGATGGTCTGGTCGATCCATGCGCCTTGGCTCTTCACATCGGACAGGGGCAGACGCTGGTCCGCCCGCTGAACCAGTTCGCGCACGGCGTGGACATAGTTGAGCGGGTTTCCCGCGGTCCGCAACTCGTACACCATCCCCTGCACGGGCCCCCAGCCGCCCTGTGCAAACGGCAGATAGACTGTCGGCGGCACGCTTCCCTTGAGGTTGCCATAGAGTGTGTTCGCGGATACGCCCACGATCTCGATGTCGTTTGGGCTTGGATACTCCAAAGCGAGGTGCTGGCCGAGAGGATTGCGATCGCCGAAACTTCTTTTCGCAAACGCCTGATTCACCACAGCAACCATGGGCGAGTTGAGCCGGTCGCGCTCGTCGATTTCGCGGCCCAGTAGCAAGGGGATCTGCATGGTGGTGAAGAAGCCTGTCCCGACGGTCAGAATGCTGCTGTCCTCGGGTGTGGCGCCGGCAACGCGGACTCCTGTGCCACTGGTGCCCGTTCCGATCAGGGTGTGGTTCGAGAGGGTTGCGGCGCGGACGCCGGGTATGGCGCTGAACTGACTCCGAAGATCGTTGTAGAGGGCGACAATCTCGGGGTCCTTGTGTCCGGCCTGCCGAGCGTTCAACTGGAACGTCAGCAAATTCTCACGGTTGAACCCGAGTTCAATGGACGCCAGATTCGAAAGAGTTCGCACGAACAGGCCGGCCGCCACCAGTATCAAAAGGGTGACGGCGATCTGCGAGACCATCAGGATACGGGCCAGGCTCAGGCCACGAAATCCGTACCCACGCGATTCGCCGGTCCGCGATTCCTTAAGCGCCGGAATTAAGTCCATCCTCGTCGACTGGAGCGCTGGAGCAAGCCCGAATAGCATCCCGGTCAATAGCGATAGCCCGGCCACAACGCCCAGCACGTGCCAGTTCAATTCCGCCCGCAAGGTGAAGTTCTCGCGTCCATTCGCGAGCAACAGAGTCAGGAAACGGATTCCCCAGATGGCGAACGCAACGCCGAGCATGCCGCCCAGCGCCGCCAGCAGAACGCTCTCAGTGAGGAGCTGGCGGATGATCCGAAGCCGTCCCGCCCCTAAGCTCAGTCGGAGCGCAATCTCGCGCTTCCGCACTGTCGCGCGCGCCAAGAGGAGATTGGCGATGTTCGCGCACGCGATGCAGAGGATCAGCCCCACCAGTGTCAGCAGGATATACAGCGGCTTCGAATAGGTCCGCCGCAAGCTGTCGAGGCCGCCCGAGCCCTCCCTGACAACCAGAGTGGGAACCTCCTCTGTCCGACGTTTCGGGTCCGCGGCGCGCGCCCATTCGAAGAACGGACCAGCCAGCACGGTTTGCGCCTGCTTCGCGCTGACGCCGGGACGCAAGCGCGCCATGGGCACAACCCAGTCGTCCATCGGGTCGAGGTAAGTCTTGGCTGAGTAGTCTCGGTCGTCCAGAAGCAGGTTGGCGTGCATCGGAACATAGATATCCGGAGGACTGTCGGGATCGACGCCAAAGAACTCGGGAGGAGTAACGCCGATCACGGAGAAAGGCAGGTTGTTGATCAGAATCGATTGCCCCGGCGCATTTTCAGGTCCACCAAACCGCCTTTGACTCAAGCCGAAGCTGATGACGGCGATGGCCGGAGCGCCTGCGCGATCGTCATCCGGGACGATCAATCGCCCGGCGGCCGGCGGAATCCCGAGCCCGCGGAAATAGTCGGCGGACACGTATTCGGTTCTTGCGAGCTCGGACTGGCCTCGGTATGTCAGGTTGAGATCGCCGGCGCCTTGGTATCCGAACACGGTCGAGAAAACTGCGTCGCTCTTGCGGAGCAGCTCGAATGCCGGGTAGGCGAAAAACCCGCCGATGAATCCCCCGTTGGGGTCGTTGAAGCTATTGTCATGCCGGTTGGTGCCGTGCATGTTGCGGCGCGGGGTATGCCAGCTCAGCATCACCAGCGACTGAGAATCGGGCACCGGTAGCGAGCGCAGCAGGATCGAATCCATGAAGCTGAAGATCGCCGTGTTGGCCCCGATTCCCAAGGCAAGCAACAGGATCGCCATCCCGCTGAAGGTTTTGTTGGCGGCGATCATGCGAAGGCCGTAGCGAGTGTCCTGGGCGAGTTGTTCCACGAATGTCCAGGTCCAGGTCGCGCGCGCGTCCTCCTGCAACAGAGTGAGGTTGCCCAACTCGCGGCGCGCCGCCCATCGAGCCTGTTCTTCCGCTAAGCCTTCGGCTTGATGCTGTTCCGCCTCCTCCTCGAGGTGGAACTCGAGTTCCTCGCGGAGTTCCGCTTCCTTGCGGCTGCGCTGCGTCAGCCAACGCAACCTGCGAAAAAACGACCTCATGATCCCTCCTGATCAACCGGGTTCAGGATCAATGCAACAGCATGCGAGAACACCCGCCATTTCGATTGTTCGCTGGCAAGCTGTTTCCGCCCACGAGGTGTGAGGCGGTAATACCTGGCTCGCTTGCCCCTGTCGGATAGCTTCCAAGAGGCCGCGATCCACTCCTTTGCCTCCAGCCGATGCAGAGCCGGGTACAAGGAACCGGTCTCAACCTGGAGCAGGTCTTCCGAGGTCCGTTGAATATGTTTGGCGATGGCGTGGCCATGGGTGGGTCCTGCAAGCAACGTGCGGAGGATGAGGAGGTCGAGAGTGCCTTGCAGCAGCTCTACACGCGACGGCGGCTCTCTATGCATTGTGTAGGCACTCTACTATAGATTGTGTAGAGCGTCTACTACGATGGTCATCCGGAACTCGAAACGCGGATCTGGTCGCCAAGAACGCCGTGGCGTTGACCGAAGATGCCAAACTGCCGGTTTGTCGGCAACCCTTACCTAATCGCGTTACGTCAGAGTTGCCCGTTATTCAGGAAGAGCAACCTGTCAGAGCGAGTTGCGCTTCCTTCTCTCCGCTGGCCGTCGATCGGCCCACTTCAGGATGGCGTCAAGCGTAGGACAAAGGGATTGGCCCCATGGTGTCAGACGGTATTCAACCTTCGGC
>DASQPN010000034.1:0-2182 GCA_035643915.1 Terriglobales bacterium
GTACTTCGCCCGCCTGGCAAAAGAAGCCGCCAGGAAATGGCAGTTCCCTCCCGCAGACACGCAGGATTCTCGAGAGTGGCTCGTGAGGTTCGAGTTCACTCGGCGCGGCCCTACGGGACACGCTACCCCACGGTCCTAGTCTTAGGCCTGCCAGCACCTCGGCCTGCGTGGGTATGAGGTTCAGCTGCAGGCCCGGAACCGCGCTTTCGCGAGCCAATGACCCGCAACCGGGTTTATGACCAAGAGAATCGGGCTGATCAAGACCGCCGCCTCATCCCGCGCGTTTTGCGCGCCTGCGGCGTGAGTTGGCCGTCGACGCGGCAGACGCGCCGCTCGCTGAACCCTGGTTCAGTGTCACCGTACCAGGTATGTGCTGTTTGCCCCAACGCACAAACGCCAGCAACACGTCGCCCAGAGCGCTGCCCTTCGGAGTGAGCGTGTAGGCGTACCGCTTGGGATGCTGCTGATATGGGGTGCTGACAATGATCCCGGCACCCTCAAGGCGCTTGAGACGTTCCGCAAGAATGTTGGTCGGAATGCGTTCTGGCGAATTGACCAGCTCCCCGTAGGTGCGCTTGCCGTGCAGCAAGTCACGCACCACGAGCAGCGACCACTTGTCGCCCACGACATCGAGCGAATTGGCGATCGCACAGGCGGAGCGCGTGAAAGTTTTCGCGGTACTCATTTGTCCAGCTCTCCATGGCCTCCCACGGACCAAGAGACTTGCAGAATGCAAGTGATCATGCTACGGTCGCAATAGACTTGCAAAATGCAAGTGACTACAAGGAAAGCAGTTCCATGGCAACCGACGTCCTTCACCGCCCAGCCGAGTCTCAACCCACCGGCCTGAGCGGTATTCGCCTGAGCCTCACCCTGGTTCTGACCGTCTGGTTCGTGCTCGTCGTGTCACTCGGTGCCGTCGGCGCTTTCGTCGGTCCTCCCGGGACACCCCCTATTGCCATTGCCCTAGGGGTTGGAGCGCCCCTGGTGCTCTTCTTTGCCTGGCTGCGGCTTTCCCGATCATTCCGCGACTTCGTTCTCTCGCTTGATCTGCGTCTCATCGCGGGTATACAGGCGTGGCGGTGGGCAGGACTGGGCTTCCTCTCCCTCTATACGTACAAAATCCTGCCGGCCATGTTCGCCCTGCCGGCAGGTCTCGGAGACATGGCCGTGGGTTTCGCGGCCCCATGGATAGTCCTTGCGCTTGTGCGTCGGCCTGGCTTCGCCGCCAGCCCCGCGTTCATCCGTTGGAACGTGCTGGGGATACTCGACCTCGTGGTGGCAGTCAGCCTTGGAGCTTTGAGCGCCACTCTAACCACGGGATCCCCGGGAGAGATCAGCACCGCTCCGATGGCCACGCTGCCGCTGCTGCTGATCCCGGCCTTCCTCGTGCCGCTTTTCCTCATGCTGCACACAGCAGCGCTGATGCAGAGCCGGCAGACTGTCAGCAGCCGAGCATAGGGGACGGCGTGGAAAGTAACCCGCTGCCCCGATTGGCGGCTGCGCGGCAGCCGCCCGTCCCGCTCCCGGCCCGGAGCGGACTTAAAATAAATCGCGCTCCACAAAGCCCCGCGAGGGCACCACGGACGCACCGCTCGCCGGCCTTGCGGCATGTCATCGCGCGCTAAGCGCGACCTCGGCCGCGCCGTGCCGCCTCGATCGCAGCGATGTCGATCTTCGTCATGCCCATCATCACGTCGAACGCGCGCTTGGCGGCCACCTGATCATGACTGGTAATCGCGTCTAGAAGCGCCCGCGGAGTGATCTGCCAGGATAGGCCCCATCGGTCCTTGCACCACCCGCACTGGCTTTCGGCTCCCCCGTTATCGACGATTGCATTCCAGTAACGATCGGTCTCGGCCTGGTCCTCGGTGACAATCTGAAACGAGAAAGCTTCGCTGTGTTTGAAGGCCGGACCGCCATTGAGGCCGAGGCACGGTACTCCCAGCACCGTAAACTCGACCGTCAGCACCTGTCCCTGCTTGCCATCCGGGTAATCGCCCGGGGCGCGGTGGACCGCGGTGACGGCGCTGTTTGGGAAAGTCTGGGCGTAGAACCTGGCGGCATCTTCCGCTGTGCCGTTGTACCAGAGGCAAATCACGTTTTTGGCCATCGTCTGTCTCTCCTTCATTCGGCAATCATTGACCCCGTCCGAGTTACGACGAAAGAGTGCCACGGAAAT
>DASQPN010000035.1:0-35660 GCA_035643915.1 Terriglobales bacterium
CTCCCACCTTGTCCCACCTTGCCCTCCCATTGACTCCCACCCCCGCCCGCGCTAGGCTAAGCGTAATGGTAGTTGCTTGCACCTCAGGAGCGAGCATTCCGGCTGTTTCCATCTCCACCGAAGCCAATCGTTTGCTTAAGAGCGGGAAGGGTGCCGGTTTGTCCGGTTCCTGGGTGAGCGCAGTTTTGTCCGTCACCGGCCGTGATAGAGCGAGCACGGGAGGGTGCCGGCCCGCGGGTCGGCCGGACAGGCGGGGGCCTGTCCTCTCCCTGGGCCCGTCAGGAGGAAAGCACCAGCTTCGGAATGAAGAAGAGGATTGAAGTCAGTTCCAACATTGAGACCCTGTTCGGCACGCGCGACGAAAACCTCCACGTGCTGGAAGACGGCCTGAACATCACCATCGACCTGCGCTCGAATGGCCTTGCGGTCGAGGGCGACCCTCGTGACGTGGCCCGGGCCGAGCAAGTCTTCGCCGACTACGACCACCTGCAGCGCTCCGGATACAGCTTCAACAACGGCGACCTGAACAGCATGCTGCGCGTGCTCACGGCCGATCCCAAAGTCACGCTGCGCGGATTGGCTGAGGCCGGCAAGCAGCGCTCGTTTGGGCGGCGCACGGTGCAGCCCAAGAGCGTCAACCAGCGCCGATATCTCGAAGCGATCGAGAAGCACGACATGGTGTTTGGCGTCGGACCGGCTGGCACCGGCAAGACCTACCTGGCCGTGGCCATGGCCATTTCGGCGTTGCTGGCAAAGCGTGTGAATCGCATCATCCTGGCGCGTCCCGCGGTGGAAGCAGGCGAACGGCTGGGATTCCTGCCCGGAACATTGCAGGACAAAATTGATCCCTACCTGCGCCCGCTCTACGACGCGCTCTATGACATGCTCGAGCCGGAGAAAGTCGATCGCTACCTGGAGAAGAATGTCATCGAGATCGCGCCCATCGCCTTCATGCGCGGCCGCACGCTGAACGACTCATTCGTGATCATGGACGAGGCGCAGAACACGACCTCGGAGCAGATGAAGATGTTCGTCACCCGCTTGGGATTCAACTCCAAGGCGGTCATTACCGGCGACATCACGCAGATCGATTTGCCCAACGCGCGCCGCAGCGGGCTGGTGGAGGCGGTCGATATTCTCAAGCCGGTGGAGGGACTCGCGTTCGTTTACTTCGACGAGTCCGATGTGGTGCGGCATCATCTGGTGCAGCGCATCATTCGTGCCTACGATGACCACAAGACGCGCGTGGCCGAGCAGCAGATGTTGTTGTCGCTGGGAGCGAAGGCGGCCGAGGCCCGAGGTGCTGAGGGGAAGGCAGCCGACGCCAGGAGGGGGGAGCCGAATGCGATCGTCAACGGCCCAGCCGCGAATGGTGTGAGTCCGCCTCAGGAGAGAATTGTGCTGCCGCTTCCGGGAAGCCGCGTCGACGAATAGAATAGGGGTGTGCTTGCGGGAGGGCGTAGCAACGAGCCCTCCTGTTTCCTTTTGCGGAAGCCTTCGGACGGTGAGATGGTCATTTTGCAAAAGCGAGTATCGGGGGCGAGCGCGGGGTCGTTCGATGCCTTTCTCGCCAGAGCCAAGCGAGCGGTGGGGCTGCGAGGCGCCGTGAGTGTGCTGGTGACGACCAGCCGGGAGCTGCGCACGCTCAACAGCCGTTTCCGAGGGAAGGACAAGCCCACGGACGTGCTATCGTTTCCTCCAGAACTGGTGGGAGCCCGTCGCTTCGCCGGGGATGTCGCCATCTCTGCGGAGATCGCCGCGCACAATGCGCGTCGCCTTGGGCACTCGACCGCGGAGGAGGTAAAGATCCTGGTTCTGCACGGGCTGCTGCATCTGGCGGGCTACGACCACGAGGCAGACGACGGGGAGATGGCTCGGACGGAAGAGCGATTGCGCAAGAACCTCGGGCTGCCGGTGGGGCTTATCGAGCGAGGCAGCCCCATGGAGGAAAGCTTCGACCGCAGAGTGCACAGGGAGAAGCCAGAGAGCTCGCCGAGAACAGCCTCGGGCAATGCCCCGGGCGCGCGAACGCGCGCCTCGCGGAGGCGTTCGCGATGAACTACGCCGTCGGATACTATGCGGTCGCCGCCGTCCTGCTCCTGCTGGTGGGAGTTCTGACTCTGGTCTCCTACGTCGACCGGCTCTACACCGAGATCGGCAAGTTTCTTTCGCGCGAATTCCAGGACAACATCGATTCCTTCGAGCAGAAGGTCGAGCCAAAACTGCGCGTCGGCCGGCCGCGAGCCTCGTTGTCGATGGCGATCCTGGTGCAACTGACCACGGCCGCCATCGCCATGATGGTGGGCTTCACGGTGTTCAGCGACCAGGCATGGAGCATCCAGGAGATTCTTCAAGCCACGCTCAGCTTGATCCTGATCATCATCGTGTTCAATCGATTCCTGCCCTTTGTGTTCTTCTCCCGCACGAACGGTGAATGGCTGGCTCGTTGGGCCCCATTGTTGCGCGTCATGATCTACACCGTGCTGCCGATCACGCTGGTGCTGGGTTTCCTTCAGTCCGTTACGTCCCTGACCAAGCAACAGTCCGAGGAACAGCCGGAGAGCCCCGCCGAGGCGGTGGATGCCCTGATTGAGGCCGGACAGGAAGAGGGCATCATTCAGGCAAGCGATCGGGATTTGATCCAGTCGGTGGTCGAGTTCAGCGGGAAGACGGTGCGCGAGGCTATGAAACCGCGTCCCGAAATGGTGGCCGTGCCCGTAAACACCACCGTCGAGCAATTCATCGAACTGCTGCGCTCGAAGCCCTTTTCGCGAGTACCTGTCTATCGAGACTCGATCCACAACGTGGTGGGCATCGTGCATGCGCAGGACGTGCTCCAGGTGCCTGACTCGGAAGCGCAGACTCGCACCGTCGATACGGTGATGCGCAAGGACGTGTACTTCGTGCCGGAGAGCAAACTGGGTAGCGACCTGCTGCGAGAGATGCGGAGAAACAATATCCGTATGGCGATCGTGGTCGACGAGTACGGAGGGGTGGCCGGCCTGGTGACGATCGAGGACCTGGTCGAAGAAATCGTGGGGGAGATCCGCGACGAGCACGAAAAATCACAAGTGGTGAAGGAAAACGATCACTCCTATATCGTTCCCGGCAACATGGACGTCGATCATCTGGACGAGCTCTTTGGCGTGCGGCCAGAGGGAAAAGAGGCTGCCACCGTAGCCGGGCTGGTGAGCGAACTGGCCGGACGAATCCCGCAGAAGGGCGAAGTGGTCGAGGAGGACGGTTTGCGCTTCGAGGTGCTGGAATCGACCGATCGCCGTGTCGAGAGCGTGCGGATTGTAGCGGTCGAGCCCCGGCAGATGAAACTGATATAGTGTTGGCTTCCGGAGAAACCAGTATTGCGGGACCACAACGGATGGGATTCTTGAAGCTGGCGGGACGCTTCTGTTGCCAATTCGGGCGGTCGACCTTCCTCCTGCTGCTCTCCTCCTGCCTCGTCTCGGCGCAAAGCAAGTCTTACGACGGCGACTGGTGGGAGTTGCGGACGGCCGCCGAGCAGGAAGGCTTCATCCTCGGCTACGGGGATTGTTACGCGGATCCGGCGGGGCAGAGGATCCGCATGCTTCTGGACGACGCGGACATACGAATTGCGGTCAGCACCTACTACCAGGGCCACCAGAAGTTCCGCACGCGCCCGGTGGCGCAGGTACTGAAGGACATCTGGGCGGGCCACATTTCCGTTCACGATGCCAAGCGCTCGGCCGCCCGTGAAGGCTGGCGCGAGCGGCACGGCTACTTTGACGGCCTGTGGTGGAAGGGCTCCAACCCGACAGAGCAACTGGGTTTTGTGGAGGGATACACCACCTGCCACAACCGGGAGCTGCGCAAGGCGAAGCCGCTCGAATTTCAACCGGCAAACTACGTGCAGTTGATCAGCGCCTGGTACACGCCCGCCGGCGATGAATCGGTGGTCGCTCACCACCAGGCTGAGAAAATTGCCGACGTTCTGTTAAGGTTCAGTGAGCACGCGGGTTCAGCGTCCCGGTAATCCTCGATGGCCCTCCGTTCCGGATTCGTCTGCATTCTCGGTCGCCCCAATGCAGGCAAGTCCACGCTGCTGAATGCGCTGGTGGGCGAGAAACTCGCCATCATCAGTCCCAAACCGCAAACCACCCGAAACCGGATCCAGGGAATCATCCACCTCCCTAAGCGGGGCAAACGTCCGGGCGCACAGGTTGTGCTGATCGATACTCCGGGGGTGCACAGGCCGGATAGCTCGCTCGGCCGCAAGATGATGGTGGAAGTGCGGGAGGCTCTGGAAGGCTGCGATCTGATCCTCCTGATCGTCGACGTCACCAAGCGTTTCACGGCGGCCGACGAATTTGTCCTGCATATGGCGAAACCGTCGGGCACGCCGGTCTACCTGCTGCTCAACAAGATCGACCTGCTGAAGGACAAAGGCAAGCTGCTCCCCATCATCGAGGAATACCGCAAGCTACAAGACTTCAAAGAGGTTATTCCGCTCTCCGCCCTGAAGCGCGACGGACTCGACCTGCTGCTGGATCAGCTCGTCGCCGCCCTGCCCGCGGGGCCCCGCTACTTTCCCGAAGACCAGATCACCGACCAACCCGCGCGCTTCATGGCGGCAGAAATCGTCCGGGAACAGGTGCTGCTCGACACCCAGGAGGAAGTCCCTTACGCCACTACGGTGGTGGTGGAACAGTTCGAGGAAGGGCAGAAGCTAACCCGCATCGCCGCCGTTATTTATTGTGAGCGCGAGAGCCAGAAGGCCATCCTGGTGGGCAAGGGCGGGCAAATGCTGAAGAGGATCGGTACCGGGGCCCGCCTCGCGATGGAGCGCATGTTGGGCATGAAGGTGTTTCTGGAACTCTTCGTGAAAGTGCAGCCGGGCTGGCGGGATTCACGGGCATTCGTTGACGAACTGGACTGGCGGCGGCAGCTGGAGAGCCTTTCCGGGCTTCCCAGCCGCACCGGGCGCGGAAACTAGGGCAATCCAAGGATTGTGGCGGTTCCGTTCTCCCGATAGAATCGCAAACACAGGGGTGACATCTAAACCGTGGGGCAAGGAAACTCGTATGGCTGAGGAACCCTCGAACGGCTGCGTTGATCCGGACAAGCTGGTCCTGAAGCTAAAGGTCACTCTGGCGGCCGACAAGAATGCCATCGATCCGGTCGTGAAGGGGATCATGGACGTAGTACGCAGCATGCAGTGCGCCGCAGGAAAGGAAGATGCGATCGAGCTGGCTCTGAGCGAGGCGCTTGCCAATGCAGTGGTCCATGGCGCGAAAGGCGATCCGAAAAAGATCGTCGAGTGCGATGTCGCCTGCGACGAAACGCACCGCATGCTGATTGTTGTCCGCGACCCGGGGCCTGGTTTTGATCCAGCCTCGATCCCGAACCCGGTGGCCGGACAAAATATCTATTCCAACCACGGGCGCGGAATCTTCCTGATCAACGAGTTGATGGACGAAGTGCAGTTCAAAAACAACGGCAAGGAAATTCACATGCTCAAAAAGTAAGGACTGTGCCGCAGCCAAGCCCCGCAGAGATCGCTCCCAACCTCCTACTCCTTCGCCGCAATCCCCAACGCCTTCATCTTGCGATACAGGTGGCTGCGCTCCAGGCCCAGCGTCTCGGCCGTGCGGCTGACGTTGCCGTGGCTCTCGTCGAGTTTCTTCAGGATGTAGTCCCGCTCATAGGCGTCACGGGCCTGGTGCAGGGTAGAGAACTCCGTACCCGCCGCGCGCCGGCTGCCGTCGCGGTAGACGAGCGGAGGCAGGTGCTTACGCTCGAATCTTGTGGTGGTCGGGTTCATGATCACGATGCGTTCGATCACATTGCGCAGTTCGCGGACGTTGCCGGGCCAGGAATAGCGCGTCAGCGTGTGAATCGCGTCGTCGGTAATTTCGCGCGATCGCCGGCCATAGGCCACCGCGAATTCCTTCAAAAAATACCGCGCCAGCAGGGGAATGTCTTCCTTGCGCTCCCGCAGGGGAGGGACGAAGAAAGGGATCACATTCAGGCGGTAGAAAAGGTCCTCTCGAAAATTCCCTTTGGAGATTTCTTCCTCAAGATCCTTGTTGGTGGAAGCGATCACCCGGACATCGACCGTGATCGCGTCGGCCCCTCCCACCGGGGTGAAGCGTTGTTCGTCCAGCGCCCGCAGCACCTTGGACTGCGTCTTCAGGCTCATGTCGCCGACTTCGTCGAGGAAAAGGGTGCCCCCGGTCGCCTTCTGAAACCTGCCTTCTTTGTCCGCGGAGGCTCCCGGAAACGACCCCTGCCGGTGGCCGAAGAGTTCACTTTCGATCAGGTCTTCGGGAATCGCAGCGCAATTCAGCTCGATGAACATTTCTTCGTTGCGCAGGCTTTGTGCATGAATGGCGTGCGCGACCAGTTCTTTCCCCGTGCCCGACTCGCCGTAAATGAGTACCCGGCCATTGGTGGGCGCCATGATGGCGATTTGCTGGCGAAGCGCCTTCATGGGGATACTGTCGCCCGCGATCACGCTTTTGGACTGCAACTGCTTTTTAAGGTCCCGGTTTTCCCGGCGTAGTTTTTTCGCATCGATGGCGTGCTTGATCAGGCTGAGTGTGCGGTCGATTGAGAGCGGCTTTTCCAGGAAGTCATAGGCGCCCAGCTTGGTGGCGCGAACGGCGGTCTCGATGGTTCCATGGCCCGAAATCATGATCACTTCCGGTGGATTGTCGAGTGCACGGATCTTCTGCAGGGTATCGAGTCCGTCCATGCCCGGAAGCCAGACGTCGAGCAACACCACGTCGAAGGCGTGGGTTTCGAGCAGGTCAAGGCACAATTCGCCGCTCTCCGCCTCGTCCGTCTTATACCCGTCATCCTCCAGCACGCCCCTGAGCGAGTCGCGGATGCCGGATTCATCGTCCACGATAAGAATGTTATGCATGCTGTGCGCTGGGTGCGCTTACGGACTCAGGCGCCAGCGGTAGTTCCACGATAAACCGGGTACCGACGGGCTGATTCTCCTCGACGCGGATCGAGCCGTGGTGGTCCTCGACGATCCGGTTGACGATGGCCAGACCGAGGCCAGTGCCGCGCTTCTTGGTCGAGAAATAGGGCAGGAAGAGCTTTTCCTTCAGTTCCTGCGTGACCCCATGGCCGGTGTCGGACACGACAATCTCCACCGCATCGCGGCTGGTCACCAGATTGGTTGTTACGCGGATTTCGCGCACCAATGCCCCTTCCATGGCCTCGGCCGCGTTGTCCACCAGGTTGGCCAAAGCCCGCTTGATTGCACCGGTATCCGCCATCACCCTGGGCAGGTCCGTCGCCAGGTTCTTTTCGAGGCGGATCCCATCCAGACGCCCATCAAACATGCTGAGGGCGCTTTCGACAATTCCGTTGATGCTCGCCGCGTGCGGCTGCGACGCGGGGAAGCGGGCCAGTGTGGAGAATTCGTCCACCAGCGTCCGTACGGTGTCCACCGATTGAGCAATGGTCTCGGCGCATTGGCGAATCACCTCGAGCGAGGCGGCATCGGGACGGGTCCCACGTTCCAGGTGGCGCCGGATACGCTCCGCGGAAAGCGCGATGGGAGTCAGAGGATTCTTGATTTCGTGCGCCACGCGGCGTGCTACCTCCCGCCACGCCGCCTGTTTCTGGGCCTTGAGCAAATCGGAAAGATCTTCAAAGATAAGCACGTAACCCAGACGGGCTCCGTCGTGCTGCAGGGTGGCCACAGTAAGGGCAGCATTCAGTTTGACGCGCTGCAGAGTGATCTCCATTTGACTTGTGGTAATTCCCATGCGATCCGCGCGCCGCAGCAGCACCCCGAGGTCGTCCACCACGTCGGGCGGGAACACCTCTCCCAGATCCCGGTCGATCATTCCCAGGTCTTCGCTCTCAACCCGCCCCGTCGGGTTGAACATACGCAGCAATGCCTGGTTGACATGCGTGATGCGGCGGCCGGCGTCGAGAGACAACACACCGGTGGGGATGCTTTCCAGGATCGTTTCAATATGGCGGCGGCGCTGCTCGAGAGTGGTATTGGCGATGCTCAGTTCACGACTGGAAGCATCGATCTGGTGGCGGCTCGTTTCGAGCTCCTCCGCCATCCGATTGAACGAACGGACCAGATCGCCGATCTCGTCCGCGGCATGGACCTCCACGCGGTAATCCAGACGTCCGCGCGAGATTTCCTGGGTCGCCTCGGCCAGGGCCGCGACCGGCCGGGTGACCAGTTTGGAAAGGAATAACGCCAGCCAGGTGGTCGAAAACAGCACCAGCACGGTCAGCAACAGCAAGAGGCTCATATAGGTGCGGCGCACCAGCCTTCTTTGTCGATAGAGTTCGAAATAGCGCTTTTGACTGGCTTCGAGTTGTTTTACCTCGGCGGAAAATTCTGCCGGCAGGGGCATTGCCACCAGGATCAGCCCCTCGTCTCCTACGGCTGCGGTCCCGAGAATGTACTCCGTCTGTTCCCATGCAAAGGGCGCCGGCGCGGGGCCGGATAGTTGTTCGAGCGCCGCCTTCGATCGGAGCACTGTCCAGCGCGCCGGAGCACGAAAGCTGGCTTCCTCGTGGCCTTTCAGCAGTGCAATCGCGAATCCCCCTTGCAGCGTCGGCTCGTGTCGCCGAAACTCGCTTTCGATCTCGGAAAAATTGTGAATTGCAAAGGCGCGCTCGACGTCGGGCGACTTCGTGATGGAAACAGCCTCCGCGACCGCGTTTTGCTGTGCGTAGGTTGCCAGTAGCGACGCCATGGCCTGGGTGTCTTCCCGCACTTCTTCCACCGGACGCGAAAACCAGCGGTCGATGGTGCGGTTCATCAGTCCATAAGCGAACCAGAACATCACGATGACCGGCAGAAACGAAAGCAGCAAGCCCGTAACCACCAGACGAGTTCGGAACTTGGAACCCAACACGCCCAAGCGACGCTCGGCAAACAGCTTCAGCAGATTGCGCGCCAGGACAAACGTAAGGGCGACAAATAAGAGAAAGATGAGCGCCGACAGCGACGCGAAAAAGAGCAACTGCAGGTTGTTGTCCGGGTTCAGGAACGCGGGCTGGTCGAACGAGGATTGGGAAAGCAGGATCCCAAACAGCAGGGCGATTCCTATCGCAAGCGGTACGATGACCTTTTTGCGGTTGCGCTCCCGGTCGGGGATTGGAGGGGAATTGGGCAATGCGCTCTCGGCCCGGCACCATTCACGATTGCGCGTGATCCAATCCCGGGCTGAGGCTCATTATAGCCGCAGGGGAAGCCGAGTTTCGGCCCAGCATCGAGCTCGGCCAACCGTCCTTGGCTTGCCAGTCCGGAGCGCGTCTTTCACAGCCGCGTCGGCCGGCTTAGGCGCATGGTTGCGATCGAGAAGCAGCGCCGCTCCCTTGGTCCCTTTTTGGTCTTCGAAGGGGCAGCGTCGGTGCGATGCGGGAGGGTGGCAAGTCCGATCCCTACCTGGGGATTGAAACCAAGACGCGCTCGAAGCCCGTGGGACGCTGGTTGGGAGCCCTCCCGAACCGACCGTCTTCGGAGTCACAAGCGAGGCGCTGAGCCAGAAACCCGCCTTCATGGATCCCAATTCGATCTGCGTCTCCTGCGCTATTCTGTGGCCCGCGCATTGCCCCAGCGTCCCCTGACCACGAACCTTTCGAAGGGGGTATGGATCCCATTTCGGTTGTGACTTGGGTCCGAGACGCTTGCCAGACCAAGGGCCGCGGCGGGCGGTTTAGGGAGGCTCAACCGGCACCCGATCTGCGCCGCCCCTGTACGAAAGGGCATGTCCCTCAGAGACGATTCTCCGCAGGAAGGGACCGGTTAGGCTCAGAACGCGCTGTTTTGGTGCGCTTGGTTTCTCCGGCAGGGAACTCCCCGTGAAGGACAGGTACCAAAGTTACTGGTGCGGTAACCCGTCTGCGTTGACAATTTCTGTCAACGCGAAAAACGCTGCCGTCTCCCCCTGAAAACAAGCGATTTCGCGGATACAACCGGCGCTCCAACGCCATTTGTCTTTGTCGATCAAATAGGAGATCGAACGTATGTCGCAACGGCTGGGCGATCTTCTCGTAAAAGAGAAGGTCATCACCCCAGAGCAGTTGGTACAAGCCACGAAGGTCCAGAAAGAGACCAATTGCCGCCTCGGCTCGGCCCTGGTCAAGCTGGGCTTTCTGACGGACGAGGATGTCACCAATTTCCTCTCGCGCCAGTATGGTGTGCCCGCTATCAATCTCTCCTATTTTGAAATCGACCCGGCGGTCGTCAAGCTGATTCCGTTCGAAACCGCCAAACGTTACCAGATCCTGCCTCTCAGCCGTGTGGGCGCCTCGCTCACCATCGCCATGGTGGATCCGACCAATGTTTTCGCCATGGACGATATCAAGTTCATGACCGGCTTCAACATTGAGCCGGTGGTCGCATCGGAGAGTTCGATCAACGCAGGCATTGAGAAAGCCTACGGCACCGCCAAAGAGGAAGACCTCGAACAGGTCATGCAGTCGATGACTGAGATGGGCGACGCCGACGTCGAACTGCAGACCGAAGAGGAGCAGTTGGACCTCAACGAGCTTGAGAAAGCTGCCGATGAGGCTCCCATCGTCAAGCTCGTCAATCTGGTGCTCACCGACGCGGTCAAACGCGGCGCCAGCGACATTCACATGGAACCCTACGAAAAGGAGTTCCGGGTTCGCTTTCGCGTAGACGGCATTCTGCAGAGCATCATGACTCCGCCTCTCAAGCTTAAGGACGCGATCACCTCGCGCCTCAAGATCATGGCCAAGTTGGATATCAGCGAGAAGCGTCTCCCGCAGGACGGCCGCATCATGCTAAAAATGGCCGTGGGCGGCAAGAAAAAGCAGCTCGATTTCCGCGTCAGCACGCTTCCCACGCTGTTTGGCGAGAAGATCGTCATGCGGTTGCTCGACAAGGAGAACCTGCGGCTCGACATGACCAAGCTCGGCTTCGAGCCCGAGTCGCTGGTCAAGTTCGAAAAAGCGATCTTGAAACCCTATGGCATGGTGCTGGTGACCGGTCCCACGGGATCCGGTAAGACCAACACCTTGTATTCCGCCATCGCCCGTTTGAACCAACCCGATACCAACATCATGACCGCCGAGGATCCGGTCGAGTTTCAGATGCAGGGTGTGAACCAGGTGCAGATGAAGGAGCAAATTGGCCTGAACTTTGCGGCCGCCCTGCGCGCCTTCCTGCGGCAGGACCCGAACATCATCCTGGTCGGCGAGATTCGCGACTTCGAGACGGCGGAAATCGCCATCAAGGCGGCGCTTACCGGCCACCTGGTGCTTTCGACGCTCCACACCAACGGCGCTCCCGAGACGATTACGCGACTGATGAACATGGGTATCGAGCCCTTCCTGGTTGCGACGTCGGTTCACCTCATCTGTGCCCAGCGTCTGGTGCGCCGTATTTGCAAGGATTGCGCGGAAGTGATCGAAGTGCCGTACCCGACGCTGATCGAGGAAGGCTACTCGCCCGAAGAGGCCAAGACCGTCAAGATTCAAAAAGGCAAGGGCTGCGGGGTTTGTAACAACACCGGTTACAAGGGCCGTGCCGGTTTGTACGAAGTCATGGAAGTGGATGACGAAATCAAGGAACTCGTGCTGGTCGGCGCTTCCGCGCTGGAACTCAAGAAAAAGGCCATCGAGCGCGGCATGCTCACGCTGCGCCGCAGCGGGCTGATCAAAGTCGGCCTGGGCGTGACCACCCTCGAGGAAGTAGCACGCGAAACAATTCACTGAGGGTTTTGTGTAAAGGGAAGGAAAGGCTATGGCGCTTTCGTTAAGCGATTTGCTGAAAAGAATGCTGGAGATGTCGGGGAGCGACCTCCACATCACCACCAACTCACCGCCCCAGGTGCGCGTGCACGGACATCTGGTGCCGCTCGACCTGCCACAGCTGACGCCGGCTGAAACCAAGCAACTCGCCTACAGCGTGATGACCGACTCGCAGAAGCACCGCTTCGAAGAAAATCTCGAACTGGACTTCTCCTTCGGATTGAAAGGACTCGCTCGCTTCCGCGCCAACTGCTTCAACCAGCGCGGCGCCACGGGCGCTGTGTTTCGCGTCATCCCCTTCGAGATCAAATCATTCAACCAACTCGGTCTGCCTGCGGTGGTCAGTAAGCTGTGCGACAAGCCCCGCGGTCTGGTGCTGGTCACCGGCCCGACTGGCTCGGGCAAGTCGACCACGCTCGCGGCCATGATCGACAAGATCAACACCGAGCGGCACGATCACATCCTCACCATCGAGGACCCCATCGAATTCGTGCACATGAACAAGAATTGCCTGGTCAATCAGCGCGAGTTGCACGCCGATACCAAGAGCTTTACCGACGCATTGCGCGCCGCACTCCGCGAAGACCCGGACGTGGTCCTCATCGGCGAAATGCGCGACCTGGAAACGATCGAGTCGGCGCTGCGTATCGCGGAAACCGGCCACTTGACCTTCGGCACGCTGCACACCAACTCGGCGTCTTCGACCATTAACCGTATCATCGACGTCTTCCCGGCCCACCAGCAGCCTCAGATTCGCGCCCAGCTCTCACTGGTGCTGGAAGGCATCATGTGTCAAAGCCTGCTGCCCAAAAGCGACGGCAAGGGCCGCGCGATGTGCATGGAGATCATGGTTCCGAATGCCGCCATCCGCAACCTGATCCGGGAAGACAAGATCCACCAGATCTATTCCGCCATGCAGTCCGGACAGGAAAAGTTCGGCATGCAGACTTTCAACCAGTCCTTGGCGACCGCCTACTTCCAGAAGCTGATCACGCTGGAAACGGCGCTGATGCGGTCGAGCAATGCGGACGAATTGCAAGAAATGATCAATCGTGGCGCCGGCTTGATGAACCGTGGCGCCGGCACGCCGGGAATGGCGAAAGCCGCCGCTCCCGCCAAGCGGTGACAAGTTGAAGAACCGAGCTGTTTCCCGGTTGTGGGGATGGCGCAAGCACAAGGCACTAGGGAATTTGAACGATCCGGGGCGCCGAAAAGTGTCGCCGGCAAGCCAGTCGAGAATTGAGGAGATACCATGCCAGTTTTTACATTTTCAGGCAAGAGCGCATCCGGCGAAAAGATCTCCGGTGAACGGGTTGCCGCCAACAAAGATGTCCTGACGCAGCAGTTGCGGCGTGAACGGATCACGCCGGGGTCAGTCCGCGAGAAGGGCAAGGAATTTGTCATGCCGACCTTCGGGACGAGCAAGGTTAAGACCAAGGAGATCGCGATTTTCTTCCGTCAGTTCTCGGTCATGATCGACGCCGGCCTGCCGCTGGTGCAGTGTCTGGAGATTCTAGCGGCCAACCAGGAGAACCAGACCTTCCAGAAGACGCTGACGGGCGTGCGAACCACGGTCGAGGGCGGCGCTACCCTGGCCAATGCCATGCGCCAGTTCCCGGCCGTGTTCGACGACCTCACCACGAACATGATCGAGGCGGGTGAAACCGGCGGTATTCTGGACGTGATTTTGCAGCGTCTTGCGCTCTATGTCGAGAAGGCAGTCCGTCTGCGCTCGGCCATCAAGTCCGCGTTGATCTACCCGGTGGCGGTGGTCAGCATCGCGACCCTGATCGTCGCGGCGCTGCTGAAGTGGGTCGTCCCGATTTTTGCGAACCTGTTCACCGGCCTGGGCGTGTCCTTGCCATTGCCCACGCGCATCGTCATGGGCTTGAGCGCGTTCGTGGGCCACTTCTGGTGGTTCTTCATCGCGGGCGGCGTGGGTGGCGTGTTTGGCTTACGCCAGCTGCGTAAGCATCCCCGGGGCCTGTATTTCACGGACAAACTTCTGCTCAAGGCTCCCGTGATTGGCATGCTCCTGCGCAAGATCGCGGTGGCTCGTTTCACCCGGACGTTGGGCACCTTGATCACCTCGGGCGTGCCCATCCTGGAAGGTCTGGCGATCACCGCCCGCACCTCCGGCAATGCGGTTCTGCAGGAGGCCCTGATGAAGGTGCGGAAGGCCATTGAGGAAGGCCGCACCATCGTCGATCCTTTGAAGGAATGCGGCGTGTTCCCGAACATGGTTACGCAGATGATCGGCGTCGGTGAAGCGACCGGCGCCATGGACAACATGCTGCAGAAAATCGCGGACTTCTACGAAGACGAAGTCGACGCCGCGACCCGCGACATGATGGCCATGCTCGAGCCCGCCATTATCGGGTTCCTGGGAATCGCCGTGGGCGGCATCGTCATTTCGCTGTACATGCCGCTGTTCTCCATGATCGCCAAGTTGTCGGGCTAACGGCACAACTTCGGGAAAGGGTCCGGCTGCACAGGCATCCGGGCTTCCTCGATCCAAGGATCGTCTGAGCACGCGCAGCACATTTCTCCGCCCTGCGCGTGCCGGAGCAGCGCGGGCGGAGGTGGGACCTGGGTTTCAGCATGCAATCGACCTTCGACGAGCGGAACTGGCTGGCGTGGCTGGTCAAGATCCGCATCCTCATCCTCACATTCCTTTTCGGAATCGAGTTGACGGTTGCCCGGCTGGCGGAAACCGCCATGCCGCTGCGCTCTTTTGTCAGTGCCATGTTGCTGTGGTACGCCCTGTCCCTGTTCTATGTGCTCCTGCTCTCTTTCTGGGACGAGCAACGCGTGCAAGCTCTCCTGCAGGTGATGACTGACCTGGTCCTGGTGACCCTGGTCGTCCATTTCACCGGCGGGTGGGACAGTTCGCTTAACTTCCTCTATCCGCTGGTCATCATCGTCGCCTGCATTCTGCTGCCCAAGCTATGGGCCTACCTCACGGCAGCGCTGGCTTTCATTTTGTATGGATCGATCCTGGAGCTGAACTATTACGAGATGGTCCACTCGTTTGCGATCACCCATCCGTCGCTGAAGGCGCTCCAAGGGATCATCTTCGTCAACCTGTTCGCCTACCTGGCCGTGGCCTACCTTGCAGGTCTGCTTGCGGCCAAGCTGCGCCAGGTGGATGTTCAGCTGAAGGACGCGAGCGGCGCGCTCGAGAGCCTGCAGGCCCTGCATGAAAACATCATTCAGTCCATCAGCAGTGGCCTCATCACCACCAGCCTCGACGGCCGAATCACCCTGATGAACAGGGCTGCCCGGAAGTCACTCGGCTGTGGTGAGGAACTGCTCGGGAGATCAGTCAACGAATTGTTCCTCGATCCGCTCCCGAACGTGGGTTCGGAACGCGCCCACGGCGAAGTGCGTTTTCAACCCGCCAACGGCTTTCGTAAGACCTTTCGCGTCATCGTTTCCACCCTCACGGTTCCAGGTAGGGAGGGGCTGGGTTGCGTCTATACTTTCGACGATTTGACCGAGGTTCGCCGCCTGGAGCGTGAGGTCCGCATGCAGGACCGGTTGGCCGCAGTGGGCCGGCTGGCCGCGGCCATCGCGCATGAGATCCGCAATCCGCTCACTTCCATCGCTGGTTCGGTCAGCATGCTCTCGACGGCCACCGGGATGACCGATGAGCAACGGCAACTCCTGCAGATCGTGACCCGTGAGTCTGAGCGGCTGAACAACATCATCACCGATTTTCTGGCGTACTCCCGCGGCAAGCAGTATCGCTTCGACCAGGTTGACCTGGTGCCCCTGCTCGAAGACACTCTGACTCTGCTCGAGCATCGACTGGTGGCGGAGAACACCGGAATCCGGATCGAGCGCAGGTTCAAGGTCCACCAGGCTTCCACGCTCGCCGACGGCGACAAGATCAAGCAGGTTTTCTGGAATTTCTGCCAAAACGGCGTGCGTGCAATGGAGAAGGGCGGCACGTTGACGGTTTCGCTGGAGTCCTCCGGGGAAGACTGGCAGATCAACTTCGCCGATACCGGACATGGCATGACTCCGCAGCAGACCGAAAAGGTCTTTGAACCTTTCCAGACCGGATTCGAAGGGGGAACCGGACTCGGCCTCGCGATCGTGTATCAGATCACGCAGGCTCACGAAGGCAAGGTATGGGCGCGTTCACGGATTGGGGAAGGCACAACCTTTGTGCTGCGCCTGCGCCGTTTGAATTTCGGGACGCACCAGTCCCCCGGGTCCAGCGCAAGAGCCGAAGCGCTTCCGGGAGCCACGGTGGAAGCAGAAACGCAAAGCGCGGCCGCCGCGGGAGGCAGAGTGCATGGCTAACATCCTGGTTTGCGACGACGAGCGCTCCATCTGTGAAATGCTCGACATCGCCCTACGGCGCGACGGCCACAAAATCGAGACGGTCAACTCGGGCGAGGCCGCCAAGCGGAAAATCGACGGAGCACTCTACGACCTCATCATCACCGACATCAAGATGCCCAACATCGACGGCATCGAAGTGTTGCGCTATGCCCACTCCACGTCCCCCGACTCGGCCGTCATTCTCATCACCGCGGTCGACGACTACGAGGCTGCCGTGCAGGCTGTGAAAGCCGGGGGCGCCTCCGACTACATCCGCAAGAGCCCCGGTCTGGTCGACGAAATCAAGCTGGCCATCAACCGCTCTCTTGAGAAAGCGGCGCTGAGCAAGCAGAACTTCGCGTTGCGCCGCGACGCCGCTGCCCGCAACTCGCTCGATAACATCATCGGCGTCAGTTCCGCCATGGAAAAGCTGAAGCAGACCATTCGCACGGTTGCTTCCACCGGCAGCACCATCCTGGTCTATGGCGAAAGTGGCACCGGCAAGGAACTGGTTGCCCGCGCCGTACACGTATGTTCGCCGCGGGTCACCGAGCCCTTTGTCTCCGTGAACTGCGGGGCCTTTCCGGAAACCCTGCTCGAAAGCGAACTCTTCGGCTACGTGAAAGGGGCCTTCACCGGGGCCAACCAGAACAAACGCGGCCTGTTCGAAGTTGCTCACGGCGGCACCATTTTCCTCGACGAAATCGCGGAGATGACCCTTGCCATGCAGGTGAAACTCCTGCGCGTGCTGCAGGAGCGCACCGTGCGGCCGGTGGGCAGCGCCACCGAAATTCCGATCGACGTACGCGTGATCGCCGCCACCAACCGCGACCTCGACAAGCAGGTGGCCGAGAACACCTTCCGCGAGGACCTCTACTACCGCCTGAGTGTGATCCCCATCCGGGTGCCCGGCCTGCGCGAGCGCCGGGAAGACATCCCCCTCCTGGTCAACCACTTCCTGAAGAAATACGGGCCTGCGGCCGGGAAGAACATCGTGCGCGTCGACCCGCATTCGTTGGCGAGCCTGTGCGACTACGAATGGCCGGGCAACGTTCGCCAGCTTGAAAACACCGTCGAGCGTGCCGTCGCGCTCGAAACCACCGACCAGCTCCACGTCGAGTTGCCCGTCGAACGCCCCAAGGCCAAGGCGGCCGCCGCGGCCGCCGGAATTCCGGGAGTCCCCGAGGTAAGTTCGAGTGCGATCCTCCCGGATGGCCTCGACATGGAAAAATACGTTGCCCAGATCGAGCGTTCGTTGTTGTTGGCTGCGCTCAATCAGTCCCATGGTGTGCAGACCAAGGCTTCCGACGTGCTCGGCATCTCCTACCGCTCGTTCCGGCATTTGATGAAGAAGTACGAGCTGTGAGCGTTGGCTATGTTTTCCGAGGCACTCCCAGCCAGCTCGCGCCCAAGCTTGTCTCCTGACGTGCGCCGATTCGTATGATCTGGCACCGCTCGATCCAATTCAGAGGGCTGTTAATTCACGCCTCCGAATCTCGTGCTGCCCCCTCCTTTTGTCGTGTTGTCGTGCACGTCGTGGGAGCCTAGGGATTTCGTGATTCCCAACCAGTAAGGCCAGACTCGCGCAGGGAGAAGGAACTGAAAGAAGCCCGTCACAGACTCCACCGCGACCAAGAGTTCCACCGCAGAGAGACTTGCAGGCACCGGTCCAGCATCCTCCAATCCGGCGCAAACTAGGTGTTGAATTCCGCGCCCCCGCGCATTTCGAGCGCCGGCCCCTCCGGGTTCCACCCGCACAACTTCTGAACCGCGGCTTCCTGCGGTCCCTCTGCGACGAAACCGTTTTCCGCCGCACCGTCAAGGACCGGTCCGGCGGGAGGATACTGTTTCAGAGCTTCCAGGATGCAAGCATTGCAATGTCGAAACCAGAACGAGGAGTCCTCAACCTGGAAGCATCGAGCGCGTCCCCATTCAGGGTACGAGATCGAGGATGATTGTCCGCGCTGCCGCTGTCCACTGGTTGACGGTTCTGCAAGCTGAGGCCTGAGAGCAGAGACCTACGAGCTAAGAGCTAAGAGCTAAGAGCTGAGACTAAGGGCTCTTCCCCTTCAACTGCTGCTTCCACCCCAGAACCCGCGCCTTGTTCCCCTCCGTCTCCGCCTCGGGGACCATGCCTTTTTTCTGATACAGCACCGACAGGCTGGTATGCGCCAGCACGTCGTCCGGATCCAGTTCGGCGATGTGGTTGGCAACGGCGATCGCCTCGTCCAGCCGGTTCAGGTCCTGCAGAGCTCGGGCCAGGCCATGCATGGCTTCGGTGAAAGTGGGATCGGCCGCCAGGGACTTCTGATATTCCTCAACCGCTTGCTCGTGATGGCCTTCGGCGACCAGATCGAGTGCCGCATAGTAGTGCTCCTCGGCCGCCGCTCGCGCCTTTTGGTCGAACATGAAGGCTGAAGTCCCTCGGTAGAAACTCGATTCTAGCACGCGTTTTCGAGCGCTCTTCCCGCACGCGGAAGCTATACTACGCGCAGGGATCCATGCGCTACATCCTTCGTTTCCTCTGGAATGCCACCAAGGGCCATCACCTGGCCCCTTGGCGGAGCCTCTACCTGCTCTGGCGCATCGAGACTTACACCGGCGTCAAGATGACGCAGATTGGTTTCCTGGAGTTCTGGGAGTTCAGCTGGCGGGAACGCAGGAGCCTCTGGCGTTTTTTGAAGTGGACGGGAGAGATGGAGCGGTATGCCCACCCCAAACCGAAAAGTGGAATGATGGCTTAGTTGTGTCTTGCTGAAGTAGCCTCGGGGGCAGGTTGTGCGGGCGCGACTCTTCGCAGGGACTGCACAATGCGATTGATTTCAGCTTGGGAGACTCGTCCGGGGCCCGGGCGGTTCTTCTGACTGAGACTGAACTCCATACGGTCGGTATCCGGGTACAGGTCGAAGATAAATCCATCCCAGGGACTCTTGGGATTTCCCTGCTGGAATCCCTTGTAGGCCGGGTTTTGAATTGCAAAGATCCCGCTGTTTGCGTCCCGCGACAGCGCCATGGACTTGATCAGCAAGCGCATGTTGTCCCGGTTATGGACGAGAGAGGACAGAGACCAGACGTCCATCTTGTCGGGGGTAAACTCGTACAGCATCTGGTCGAAACTGTAGTCGGATTGGGTCGCTTCTTTGGCAAAGACGGCTTCAATCTGTCTCGGGATGAAATGAAAGTCTGAGGAAAGCTCGCGAACCCATTGGCCCGCCGGAATGTCGGTCGCCATCAATCGCAAACCAGACCGGAATGTGAGAACAACCCGAGTGGGTTTGTCGCGCGGATAAAGCTTGGTTTGAGTCTCGTCGATATCGTTCCACGGCACTTCGAACTGGTAGCCGAAGTAGGACAACTCTTCCCCTTGTGCTGTGGAGATGGACAGGTCCTCGAGCGCTTCCGGAGTTAACCTGGTCACGCTGGGCGCCTTGCGGGTGGCGTAGATGGAGAGTGCGATCGGCGCGCCCCAGTTCAAGGCGGCAGCGATCAATGCCACCCAGATGATCGCCAGCACTACCGCGCTGATGAATTTGCTCAACCCCAAGCTCCCGGGGGCCGAGGCTTCCCTGGTCGGCACAGGGGGTCGCTTGGGTAAGCCCTACTGCCCGCTGGTGGCGGCGGCCGCCTCGCCCAGGACGACATTCACGTCGCTTCCCTTACCGACGCCGAGAATCTGGGTCGCTGCTCCGCGATTGGCTGCAATCTCGAGATAACCCATGCTTCCCAGGATGCCAAACACCTCCCCGGGAGCGCCCAGCGCGTACGCGGACTTGATCTCGGTGATCTCACGTTTGCCAATCACGATCTTGAAGCCCGATGCGTTTTCAGTAAACAGCATGGGAGCGTCCTGGGGCGTGATGTTGGTGACGAGGTTGCCGAAGCGGTCGACTTTCAGAACCACGCCGCGCAGCGTCGTTTCGTCCACCAGCTTCGGCTTGGGCGCCGAGAAGCGAACGAAGTCCGTGACAGCTTCTCCGAATTTCGCCGGGTCCACGCCCTTCGACAGGTAGGCCGCTATCGGCGAAAAAACATCCCGCCCGTGGAAGGTTTTGCTGACCGGCTGCAGGAAGTAGTGCTCGCCCGTCACATGCCGCGCGCTCAGTCGTTGTTCCCGCTGATAGATCAGCGACAGCACGCCGTTATCGGGCGCAACAAAGTGGTGCCGGTCGCTGCTTACCAGCAGCGGCCGCCGTGCCGTTCCCACACCCGGGTCCACGATGACCATGTGCACTGTTCCAGAAGGGAAGTACGAGTAGGCCTGGGCAATCGTCAGGGCTCCGTCGAGTACGTCAAACGCCTGCACGGAGTGGCAGATGTCGACGATCTGCGCCTCCGGCTCAATGGCCAGGATGACGCCTTTCATGGTTCCAATGAAGTGATCGTTGAGTCCGAAGTCGGTTGTGAGTGTAATGATCGGCGTTCGAGCCACAGAGTCCCTCGCTCCCGGGACACACGTCTGCCCGGCGCAGATTCTTGCCCCACAGGACGAAAGTAACCTGCGGGAGGGGCAGGGTCAAGGTACCGAGGTAACAACCTGTTGCAGACGGAGTGTCTCGGAGCTTGGGGGAATTTGACTGGACTGCGATTTAGGTGCGGTTTCATCGATCAGTGGTACATGGTCGGCACAGATGGACCAGTCGTCTTGTTTTTCATGGTGGGCGTCGTCGGTGCAGTCGCCTTGGTCGCCAGAGGGTTAAGGGTTAAGAGAGGGTTTGAGCACGCCGGACCCTTCTTGCGACAGCAAGCCAAATGATTCCACCGCTCACGAAGTGTGGCTGTTGTTCGAGAACATGCAGAATGCGACGGGCTCGGCTTTTCCAGCCGACGCATCAGGTGCCATCAATGGGCCCGTCCCAAACACGGACTCTCCAGCCACTCCTTGCTCAGCCGACCAAATAACGACGCTGGTTCGTCAAGCAACCTTAGCTCCACTGGTTATGAAGGGACAAGGGCCCTGCTCCCCAGATAACAGCGGCCTCGTGCCTGGTGACGTGAACTCGGGCCAGTGAGTAAGATCGCGAAGTTGTGGGTGAACGCCTGCCACCCGGCTACTCGTAGTGCAGCGCTTCCACCGGATCCATGCGCGCGGCCTTCAGCGCCGGGAAGAATCCCGACACAATCCCCACCAGCGACAGAATGGCGAAAGAAACCATCATGACGGTGGCCGAGGCGTGCAGGAAGATGTCGCCCTCGTGATTGGTCGTTTTGTACAGGTCGCCATAGAGCGGCATGGGTGGGATCACCCAAGTAAGGAAGATGGCGACCCCCATTCCGATCACGCCACCCACAAACGTAAGCACCAAGGCTTCCAGCAGGAATTGAATCAGGATGTGCCGCGGCCTCGCTCCCAGGGCCTTGCGTAGCCCGATCTCGCGCGTGCGCTCGGTGACCGACACCAGCATAATGTTCATCACGCCGACTCCGCCCACCGCCAGCGTCACCGCGCCGATCAGCCCCAGCACCGCCTGCAAGCCGATCGAGAACGCGCTGACCATGGCTTCGCTTTCGATCGTGTCCCAGACCGGGGTCGCCTTGTCATCCTTGGGGTCGAAGTGATGCCGTCGCGCGATCACTGCGCGCACGGCCGCCACCGCCTTTTTGTTCAGTTCAGGCGCTTGCGGCTGGATGATGATCATGTCAGGATCGCGCACCTGCTTCAGTTCGCGAAACACCTGGAATGGGATGAAGCCGTCTTCGTTGTCCGGTCCCTGGTACATCGAGTCCTGGATCTTGTTGCGCAGAACGCCAATTACTTCAAAACTCTGGCCCCCGATGGTCAAGCTCTGAGAGACGGCCGGCGCTCCCTGGAAGGCCTTCTTGGCCGCGTTGTATCCCAGGATCACCACCCGCCGGTGGTCCACGAAATCGCCCTCGCTGAAGTAGCGTCCATTTTCGAGATCGAGCTTGCGCATCTGCCCGTAGGGAAGTTCGACTCCCCGGGTCTGGATCGAAACCACGCGCGTGCCGATCTTGTAGCCGAAGTCGCTGCATGACTCCGCGCTGACGGCGCGCACGAGAGGCACCTCGTCCCGCACCGCCTCGACGTCCTCGTATTCGTAGTTCACCTTCTTGCCGGCACGCTGGCCGCCCGCCTGCATGCTGGTCTGGCCTGGCCACAGCACGATGACGCTGTTCCCCATGTTCAGGAAGGCGTGCAATACGCTGCCTCCCAGGCCCTGCCCGTAGGCCAGCAGGATGACCACCGACGCCAGTCCCCACACGATGCCGAGCATCGTCAGCGCCGAGCGCATGCGGTTCCGCATCAGCGCCTGCCAGCCTTGCGAGATCAGTTCTTTGAGAAACATGCTTCCGTCCTGCCCCAGATCCGGCCTCAGTCGACCCGGATGTCTCCCGAACCGGTGTGCACGCTGATTTCCGGCCCGCCGCCCCGGACCTTCCCGCGAATCGCCTTGTGTGCATCTTCCACCCGTCCCTGAATGGTGGTGGTCACGGGGTGGTCGACGACGACGCTCCCAGAACTGGTCGAAACATCCAGGTCGAAGGCAGCCTGCTCCGGCACCCGCAGTTCCGCGTTGCCCGAACCAGTCTTCACTGACCAGCTGCTGGCCGGCGTCCCATCGACCCGCACGTCACCGCTCCCGGCGTTTGCGCGCAGGCCACCATCGACGCCCCGCACTTCAATGTTTCCGGACCCGGTCTCGACCTGCACATCGCCCTTGCTGTTCTCCTCGATGTTGATGTCGCCGCTGCCGGCCCGTGCCTCAATCGGACCCGAGGCACCTTTGGCCTCCACGTTCCCCGATCCGGTATGAATCCGGATGTCGCCGGCCAGGTCGCGCAGCCGCACATCCCCCGATCCGGTCTCGACCTCGAGTCCCGCTTGCATCCCTTCGATGGTCTGATCGCCGGATCCCGACTTGGTGTGCACCTTGGTGTCGGGGGGCGCCGTGATCTCGTAGTCCACCGCAATATCGTGGTAATTCACGTAGTCGATCCGCACGTGATTCCCGCTCTGCGTGATGGGTGGATTCTGCTCGATAGCCTCCACCTCGGCCTTCTTTCCGCCGTTAAACCAGCGGTCGCCAACGTGGATCTTGCCAAGGATCGCAATGCTGCCCGCCGGTCCACTGCGGACGATGACATCGCCGGAGTGGGTGAATAGTTCAAGATCTGCCGCGCCGCTCACCGGTAGCGTCTTTTCGAAGCGCCCCTGCTCCGACGCCACCGCTAGGGTGGTTCCAACCAGCAAACACAGAACAACTGCCGTTGCCTTAGCCAATCCTGGACGCATGTCGATTCTCCTCATAGCAGAGTTATTCGTAGCGCAGCGAGTCCACAGGAGTCATATCCGCCGCGCGTTGTGCCGGATACATTCCTGCCGTAAACGTAATCAGGGAAAGCGTAACCATTGAAACGATGATCGAAATAGGGGAAATGATCGGACGGGGCACGAAGTCGGGCAAGGGAAGATTGGCTAACGCCAGGCAGGCACCCATGCCGAACGTCAGACCCAGGACGCCACTGACCGTGGTCAGGAGCACCGACTCGGCAAAGAACTGCCTCAGAATATCGGCGCGCGTGGCGCCAATCGCCTTGCGCACTCCGATTTCCCGCGTCCGCTCCGTCACTGAAACCAGCATGATGTTCATCACGCCGATACCGCCCAGGCCCAGCGTCACGATTGCGACGCAGCCAAAGAAGATCGTGATCACGTCGAAAATGTTCGCGACCATCTTGGCGCCTTCCATGGTATCCCAGATGAAGAGCGCGTCTTTGTCCTTCGCGTCGAAGTGGTGGACCCGCCCCAGCGTGCGGCGCACCTGCATTACCGAGTCGTCATGGGCTTCCGCATCGGAAACCTCAAACACGAGGTTGTCCAGGTGGCCGCGCACGATCCCCTTTTTCAGGGGAGGAGGGAAGTCTCTGGCGACCGATGAATAGGGAGCGAACAGGTAGTCGTTATCCGGGCCGTCGTAGTTCGAATTCTGCTTCTTCTCGGTCAGCACGCCGATGACCGTGTACGGCACGCTCTTGATCAGCAGCGTGGCGCCCACCGCCGGCTGGCCTGGAAAGAGCTGGCGCCGGGCAGCATAACCGAGAATGACGACCCGATTCGAATCGCGCTCGTCGTCTTCGGTCATGAGCCGTCCCTCGCCGATGAGGAGCGAACGAAAATCCTGGTAGGAGGGCCAGATCCCTACCACTCCACGATTCGCCGAATTGAACGGGCTGACCTCGGGCACCGTCCGCCGCAATTCCGGGCTCACATTCTTCACCTGGTAACACTCGTTCCGGATGAGCCGCGCGTCATCGATGGTCAGGGTGACCTCGCGCCCCGCCGCCAGCCCACCCACCTGCGAACTCGTTCTCCCGCCCCAGACGATCACCAGGTCCTTGCCCAGAGTCCGCATGCGCCGTTTCTGGTCGGCGCTGAAGCCGCGTCCCAGCCCCACCAGCAGAATCACCGACGAGATCCCCCACACGATGCCAAACATCGTCAGGAAGATCCGCAGCTTGTGCGCACGGAAGGTCGCGATGGTCTGGCGGAGGATTTCGAACAGACTCATAGTTGCCCCAAGGCGTGGCCGCCGGCAGGCCAAGTCTTTCCATCCCTTAGACGGACGCCCGGCGGCTTAGTTATATCTTCAAGGGACTATACGAACCGAGTATGGAAAATGTTCATTCGATGGATTTTCGGGTTCCAAACAGAACAACGGGACAGGGTTTTGGAAGAGTGCGGGTCTGGGGGCGAGACCCTCCAGACTGCCCTGAGGCAGTCGAAGGTTCCCCGCCCGTCGCCCTAGCTGCCCTTATTCCCCGGAATAATCCGCCGCCTTGCCGATCGCGTTGGTCAGAGAATCAGCCAATTCGGTCGGTACCGAGAGCACGATCTGGTTCGATTGGGGAGCAACCGGAAGCGTGGCAACGATGTAGAAGCGTCCCGCGCCCCCCTGCTGGATTTTCAGCTCTACCTTGCCCGTCGGGTTGGGCAATTCAAAAACTCGCTCGTAGCGCGTTGCGTCGGGCGTTTCAGCCATGGCTGATTATGAGGGATGAGCGCCCGGGGAAAGAAGTCGCACAAACAAAACAGAAAAGGCACGGACCGAAGTCCGTGCCCTGCGGTTGAATTCCTGGGGCGGAGCCTTTCAACCAAGCTTTACTGCAAAACCACCTGGTCGCCTTCCTTCAGCCCGTTCAGGAGTTCCGTCTTGGCGCCATTCGAGATGCCGATATTCACGGCCAGCTTGCGCTTGCCTTCCTTGCCCTTCTCGTCCGGGATCTCAACCGACGCCTTCTTGTCCTTGTCGTAGAGGATCGAGCCCTCCGGAATCTGCAGTACGTTCTTGTGCTCTTCCAGGATGATCTCGGCGTTGGCCGTCATGGCCGCTTTCAGCTCGCCGCCCGGATTGTTGATGGAAACCCGAACTTCGAAGGTCGTGACGTTGTCCTTCTCCACGCCCATCGGTGAGATCTTCGTCACCTTGCCGTTGAAGGTCTTGTCCTTGAACGACTCCACCTTGATCCGCGCTGGCTGGGCCATGTAGACCTTGCCGATATCGCTCTCGTCCACCTTGCCCTTCACGTAGACCTCGCTGGTGTCGCCCTCGGTCATGATGAGCGTGGCCGACGATCCCAGCACAAGGATCGAGCTGACGGCATCGCCGACTTCCACATCGCGCGACAGGATGATTCCATCGATCGGCGAGGTGATGGTGGTGTAGCCCAACTGCTCTTCCAGCTGCTTCAGGTTGGCGTGGTCCTGGGCCACTTGCGCCCGCGCCTGACCAATCTTCGCGCGCAGCACCAGCAGTTGCGCCTTGGCGACATTCTGCTTGTTCAGCGCCAATTCGTAGTTCTTCTGTGCATCGTCCAGCGCGGATGCCGACACAACGCCTTCCTTGGCCATGCCCTGTGCGCGGTCATAGGCACGCTTCAGCAGGGGCACATCCGGACCTTCCGCATCGACCTTCGCTCGCTCCAGGTCCGCCTCGCTGCCTTTCGCGCTGGCCTCCGACGCTTCCACCTGCGCATGCGCCTGCGCCACGCGAGCTTCAATCTCTTCCTTATCGAGCTCCGCCAGCAACTGGCCCTTCTTTACCCGGTCGCCCGCGTCCACGTACAACTTCTTCACGATGCCGCTGGCCTTCGACTTGATTTCCACCTTGGTAATAGGCTCCACCTTGCCGGTTGCCACCACGCTCTTGGCGAGATCACCCTTCTCCACCTTCGCGAGCTTCGAGGGATCAATCTTGGTGCCCCCGCGCGTCGCCGCGATCACTCCTCCGGCCACCAGCAGGAAGCCGAATACACCAACGCCGATATAAATCAGCCGTCTACGCCGCTTCTTCTTGTTATTGCCGCTCCCGTTGCCGTTCACATCTGCCTCCTGAAGCTAAGAAAGGTGAGCTTGACTGCGCCTACGGTGGATCTTACGAAGCCGAAGTGGGTTTTGTTCCCGCTGGCTACCGAGTTTCAGAGATTTCGACTCGGCTTTTCCCCTGAAGGGGAGCTCAACAAGAACAGACTCATGTAGTTAGACACCGCCGCCAAAGAAAAGAAAGCAGGGAAGTTGTCCCTCCGGGAGTGGGGGCCGGCAGGCGGCTCAAACCCACCCTCCTCCCTGAAGTTTCTTGGCGCTCGCGGCTCAAAGCCCGTAGCTTCTTCTATGCCCTTTGGAATGTTAGAATTACCATTCCATGATTGCCTTTGTGCTGCTCCGGGTGTTTTTGATTCTTCTCCTGGTGGCGGCCAACGCGTTCTTTGCCGCAGCCGAATTCGCCCTGGTGAGCGTGCGCGACACCCGCATCCAGCAGCTCATTGAGGCGCGCCGCATCGGCGCGCGCACCGTCCAGCGCCTTCATCAGAATCTCGACGAGGTCGTCAACGGCGTCCAACTGGGCATCACCCTGACCAGTCTGACCCTCGGCTGGGTCGGCGAGCCCACGCTCGCTCGCATCCTGGAGCAGATTCTCGGCCGGGTGCCGCATGCGCCCATCTACTCCCATACCATCGCCATCGCGTTAACCTTCACGCTCATTTCCTACCTACACGTGATCCTCGGGGAACTCGTCCCCAAGACGCTGGCGCTGCAGCAGGCGGAGCGGGTCGCGCTCGCCGTCGCCGCGCCCATGGATGTCTTTCTCACCGTGATGAAGCCCTTCCTATACGTGATGCGCAAATCCGGAGGGTTCGTTCTGCGCCTGTTCGGTTCGCGCGGAATGCGCAGCGGCGCCATCCACTCCCCCGATGAACTCAAACTGATCGCCACCGCCAGCCGCCAGGTCGGCCAGATCCCCGAATTCCAGGAAGCGATGATCCACAACGCCCTGGAACTGGACAGCATCGCGGTCCGCCAAGTCATGGTGCCGAGGCCCGACATCTTTTCTCTCCCCGCCGACCTCACCCTGGAGGACGCGCTCGCCCGCGTGGTCGAGGAACAGCATTCCCGCATTCCGGTGTATGACCCGCAACGCGGGCGCGAGCACATCATCGGCGTGCTCTATTCGAAGGACCTGATGCGCTGGATGCGCCTGCGCTTCACGCTCAGCCCGAACCAGGCCATCACCTCGCGCATCGCCAAGATGCAAGTCAGCCAGATCATGCGCAACGTTCTGGTTGTCCCGGAGACCAAGGCCCTGACCGACCTGCTCGCAGAATTCAAGGAACGCAAGCGCCACCTGGCCGTGGTGGTCGACGAGTTCGGCTCCACCGCCGGAGTGATCACGGTGGAAGACGTGCTGGAGCAGTTAGTCGGCGAGATCGAAGACGAGTTCGACATTCAGCCCGCGCCACAGCCCACGCTGGACGAAGACACTTCGTTGACCCTCGATGGCTCGCTGAACATCCGCGACCTCGAATCGCAATACCAGCTCATCCTTCCGCAAGACGCTGGCTTTGAGACCCTGGCGGGATTTGTCCTGGCGCGTCTGCAAAAAATCCCGCGCGTGGGCGACTCCTTCGAATTCGAAGGCCGCCGCTACAGCGTGGAAGAAATGGAAGCCCACCGCATCGCCAAGGTGAAGATCGAAACCCTGGAACCGGCGTCCATGGAGCAGGCAGGGGACTGAGCAAGAATTTCTCCAGCTGCTTGCTACCCCTACTCGGTTTCGGGCCGCAGGATCGTCAGTTGTATGGACTGGTGGTCGTTTCGAGAGAGGGTCACGGTACGTGCGTCCGACTTGGGGACGGTTCCCTCTGCGGATGAGGGACCTCTGGCAGCCACCTGATATTTGCCTGGAGCCAGACCGATCACGGCGAAGTGTCCCGCCTGGTCGGTCTTCACGATTTGCGAGCGATGTCGGTTGTAAGGTGTTTCCGGCTCGGGGGCGACACGAACACGCGCCCCAGCCACGGCGCGATCATGATCGCTCACCGAACCCTCCAGTTGCGCGCTCTCTGAGCCGAGCGCGATCTCAAGCATTCCCCCCGAGGCATCTTTTTCCACTTGCAATCCCTTCTCGAGCACGTCGTTCTGACCGATGCGCGCCGACTTGGCGTACCAGCCGCGTTCGAGTCCCCTGACAATAACGGCGTAGTTGCCGTCCTGGACCGATGTGATTTCGAAGGTTGCATCTTTCTTGACACGGGCGAGAGCGACCCCCTCCCCTCCGTCAATCAGGAAAAACAGGACGACAAGGCGATCGAAAGCCACCGTGCCGGGCCCGGCAACCGAGACCCGACCACGAAAGCTGGTGCCGGCGCCCAGTGCAATCGTGAGGGAGTCGATGTTGTCACTGCCCACTTCGAGCTTCTGCCTTGCCTGATACGTTTTGCCCCCTTCGCCTCTGCCGTCGGCAATGATCGTGTAGCTTCCCGGCGGTATCCCTTTCATACTGAAGTTGCCCTTTTCGTCGGTGGTCGTGTCATGGGTATAGCCGTCAGCTCCCGGCTGCTCGAGGCTTACCAGTCCATTCTTGGGGCCCCCATTTGGGCCGATGAGGCGCCCTGCGACCGCCACGGTCTTTAAGCGCCGCATGGAAAAGTCCGCCTGGGCCTGTTCGCCCGCGCGTAACGAAACCGTTTGCGCCTGATCAAGTTGCGGTGTGCCCGGGTAATACAACGGAGCATAGTCGGTTCCCAGCGCCAGCCGCACGGACGATTCCTGATCAACGTCACCCCCTGGGGGCGGTTCGAGCGAGTCGGTGGCTCTGATGTAATACTGACCCGCTTTGAGCCCGAAAATGCGGTACTGGCCGCGATCGTCAGTCTGGGCCGACGAAACCGCAACCAACTCACGTTCGTGCGTGCCGTATGGGCCCCGGTCTTCCATCTCCTCGTCGCTCGGCCAATCGAGAGCCGTCACCCGCACACCGATCATCGGTTCACCTTGCTGGTCGTTCACGCGTCCCGTAACGACCGCAGCCAAAGTCAGGCGGAACAGCACATCCGCAATCTTCTGCCCGGCCTTGAGGGCCAGTAGCGCGCCGCCGTCCGCTCCGTCCGACTGGTAGTGCTGGGTGACGAAGCCGGTATGGAAGGCAAAGAACTCGTAGCGGCCGGGCGCAACGTCCTTGAAAATGAAATGGCCGTCACTGTCGGACGTCGACCCATACATGTGGAGATGCGACTCGGCTTGCTCCACCAGGGCTGCACGAGCTGACTTCAACGGACTGCCGTCAACGGCATTTAGAATGCGCCCGACCACGGTACACGGGGCAGAGGGGCTCTCCTCCAGTTTGTTGGGCGAGGGAGGAGACGACTGCCCGGATAGACCAATCGCCAATCCGATGATTGCCGAGACTGGGAGCAAGCGCCGCATTGCTATCCTCTGACCTCGAAGGAGGACGGGGCGACAGGAGAAGGAAAATCATACGCCCACTAACCAGCGGGTTCTCAGGATCTAGCTGGCCCCGACGATTGCCGGCGAAAAGTCGCCGCACCGCCCGGGGGCGAAGCTGGTGCCTCCTTATATCAGCGATCGCCAGACACCCCTGGATGAGACAAGTGCTAATCTAACCAACGATCAACGACTGGCAACTAGCCACTGACCACTGCCTTGCTCCGCTACCTCTCCCAGCGCGTCCTCTACACCCTGCCCGTGATCTGGCTCGTCGTCTCGTTAGTCTTCCTCCTGATCCACCTCGTCCCCGGTGACCCCATCCAGCAAATGCTGGGTGAAGGCGCTCCCGCGGCGGATCTCGAGGCCACCCGTCACGCCTACGGCCTCGACCTCCCGCTAGGCCAGCAGTACATCAATTATTGGAAGGGGGTGCTTCACGGCGATCTCGGCACCTCGCTTCGCTACAACCAGAGCGTGAGCAAGCTGCTCGCCCAGCGCTACCCCTACACCCTGCAGCTCACTCTGGCCGCGCTGGTGGTCGCGATCCTGCTTTCGATCCCCGCCGGCGTTCACTCCGCGCTCCACCGCAATCACCGGGACGACCGCCTGATCAGCGTAGTCAGCCTCTTCGGCCTCTCGTTTCCAAACTTCGCGCTGGGGCCGATCCTGATCCTCTTGTTCTCGATCAAGCTGGGATGGCTGCCCGTCTCCGGTTCCGGCGCCTTCGCGAACCTGGTGCTGCCCGCCATCACCATGGGCAGCGCGCTCGCCGCGATTCTCACCCGCATGGTGCGCACCTCCATGCTCGAAGAACTCAGCCAGGACTACATTCGCACCGCCCGCGCCAAAGGCCTCCCCGAAAGCACGGTGGTCTACCGCCATGCGCTGCGCAACGCCATGATCCCGGTGATCACGGTGCTAGGTCTTCAATTCGGTGCGTTGCTGGCCGGCGCGATCGTGACCGAGACGATTTTCTCCTGGCCGGGAATTGGCCGTCTCAGCATCCAGGCAATCTCGAATCGCGACTACTACCTGGTGCAGGGCTGCATATTGGCCATTGGATTGACGTATGTGGCCGTCAATTTCTTGACGGACTTGCTGTACTCAGCGTTGAATCCGAGAATCCGGCAATGAAAAGGCATTACCGCAAGGACCGCAAAGACACGCCGCGAAGTTCGCAGACACGAAGTGAATTTCCTCGCGCCCTTCGCGGACTTTGTTCGTGCACTTTTCGGTCAAACGCTTCTTAACCATGTCCACCACCACCATTTTGTTCCAACGCGTGGTCCGCCACAACTCCCTCGCCGCAATGGGCGTAGTGCTGGTGATCATCTTCGTCCTGGCCGCAATACTCGCCCCGCTGCTAGCCCCGCACGACCCCGCCCAGATCAATCTCCCCGCCCGTCTGGACACGCCGAGCCTCTCCCACTGGTGCGGTACCGATGAACTCGGTCGCGACATCCTCTCCCGCCTCATCTACGGCGCACGCATCTCGATGCTGGTGGGCGGCTCGGTGGTCGCGATGAGCCTCGCCCTGGGCCTGATCATCGGCTCCGTCGCCGGCTACTATGGCGGACGCATCGACCGTTTCATCAACGTTGTCCTGATGAACGCCTTCCTCTCGTTCCCCGGAATCCTGCTCGCGATCGCCTTCGTAGCTTTCCGCGGCCCCGGCATTTTCAACCTGGTGCTTGCGCTCTCCCTGGGAGGCTGGGTCGGCTATGCCCGCCTGGTGCGCGCCCAGGTTCTGGCCACGCGAGAAAAGGAATTCGTCGAAGCCGCCCGCGCTCTGGGGGCCAGTGACGTCCGCGTGATCGTCCGCCACATTCTCCCCAACATCATTCAACCCGTGATCGTGCAAGCCGCGATCGGCATGGCCGGCGCCATCCTCGCCGAAGCCACCATGAGCTTTCTGGGTCTGGGCGTCCCTCCACCCACCGCCAGCTGGGGCTCCATGCTCAACGACGCCCGCGCCCACCTCTTCGACGCGCCCCACCTTGTCCTATTCCCGGCGCTCGCGGTCATGTTAGCGGTGCTTTCGTTCAACTTCGTCGGAGACGGACTGCGGGATCTGCTGGACCCGAGGTCCCGAATCGAAGCCGGCCTGTGAGGAATCGCAGTCGAACACACCTGGAGTATCGATGGCGACACTGGCGCGCTACTTCTGGTCAGCAACCTTAGCCCCACCCTCGGAGTCCCTGCCGCCGCTCGCCCAGCCCGAATTGCGATGTCAAAGCCGCCACCGATGCCTGGCTGGCAACCGTGCCGCCCGAGCCGATATGGGGAACGCCCATCGGAACGTCCAGCTCCAGATGGACCTCGATACCCTCCATGTCTCCGTGACTCGATGGTGAAATAGCTACCCTAACCCACTGAAAATGCTGTACATCCTTCTCTTGACAGTACATTGCAAATTGCAATATAAACATAGCGATTTGAGATATGACGCTCGGCGAAAAAATCCGCTACCTGCGCGAGGTCGAAGGCTCCCTGCGCGATCTGGGCCGCTCCATGACCCAGCAGGAAATCGTGCGCGCGGTCAAGAACGAACTGGGCAAGAGCATCAGCCAGTCCTACCTCTCGCAGATCGAGCGGGGCTCGCGCCGTCACATGACACAGTCGTCGCGTACGCTGCTGGCGCGCTTTTTCAAGGTGCACCCAGGCTTCCTGGTTGATGACCCGGAGGGCTACCACACCGAACTGGTGTCGGACCTGCGCACCACGGAAGGAAAGCTCGATGTCTGGCTGCTGCAAGGTTCGGAACGTTTCGCAAGCGACCGCGAAGTGAGCGACGTGCTGATCAAGGTGGCGCGTCATCAGGATACGCGCAGCTGTTTTCTGCTGCTGGGGGCCATTCTCGACACACCGGGCCTGGCGGAGCGCTTGCTCGACGCGCTCGATCCGGATGCCGTACGCCGGAACCATCGCAACCGCAGAGCCGCGGAAGGGAGGCGGGTCCAATGACCTGGGCAGACTTTTACTTGATCTGTTTTGCCGTGGGTTTTGCCTTCAGCTTGATCTCGTTTCTGGGCGGAGGCACACGCTGGCATTTCCACCTGCCCCATCTGCCCCATGGTGTAGGACACGTGTCGGTTGCGGCCGGTCATGCGGGCCCGATTGCAGGTGGCCAGGTTGGCGGCAGCGCAGCCGTCGGCCATGCACCGGCTGCTGCTGGACAGGAGCTCGCAGGCGGCGCCGTGGCGCTTGGCCCCCCTCATGCGATCCAGACCACCTGGGTCTCGCCATTCAACTTCGTCACGCTGACGGCGTTTCTGGCGTGGTTCGGCGGCACCGGTTACCTGCTGACGCGCTATTCGAGTGTGTGGTTCGTATGGGGCCTGGGGATCGCGTTGATCAGCGGCCTGGTGGGCGCCGGCATCGTGTTCTGGTTTTTCAGCCAGGTGCTGATCTCCGAGGAGGAGAACATGGATCCTGCCGACTACGAGATGGTGGGCGTGCTCGGTCGCACCTCGATCTCGATTCGCGAAGGCGGCACGGGAGAAATCATCTATTCGCAGGCCGGCACCCGCAGAACCTGCGGCGCCCGCAGCGAGGACCGATCGGCCATCGCGAAGGGAGCCGAAGTAGTCGTGACCCGATACGAGAAGGGAATCGCCTATGTGCGTCTGTGGACAGAGATCTCAGGCGAAGAATCGAGCAGCGTGTAGCGGGTGGAACCGCGGATCGACGGTCAGCCTGGGCTGGAGTGAAGGCAGTGGTCCTCGCCCCCGGGTGGGAAGAGGGTCGTAGGAGCGCATGCCCTTCAGGCGTGCCATAGCGGGGCCGATGACCAAGGCTCCTTTAGGCGCCGCGCGCTCCAGGGCCCTAAACAGAAGGGGGCTTTAGCCCCCGAGGCAATTGCAATGAACCGCAAACTTTTCCCAATCCTGACCGCGATGATGTGGCTGGCGCTCCCGCTCACCGCCGTGCGCTACTGGCAGGTCTGGGACCAACTCCCCGAGCGCATGGCGACCCAGTTCGGCGCGGGCGGAGAGCCCAACGGCTGGATGCCACGCGAAGTCTCGCTCTACTTCGCGGTTGGCCTCACGGCGTTCATGCTCGTGATCTTTACCGCGGTCGCATATGTCATGCAGAAGCAGCAGTCGCCCAACCTGTTGTCCGCGGGACTGCTGGGATTCTTCTACCTGGTCCTGGGCTTCGTCTTCTACGGGAACGACAGCGTGCTCGAGCACAACCTGACCGGGCGTCCGGTGACGATCGGGCCCGTCCTGATCGGCGTGCCGTCCGCCCTCATCGTGTTCATTCTGATTTACCTCGGCCTCCAGCGCGGCCCGGCATTGCCCGTGGGGCAAGTGCTCGCCGAGGAAGCGCACGGCTCGCGCGCCTGGGCGCTGGTGTTCCTGACGCTTACCGCGCTGGAGGTCGCCACCTTCGCCTCCGTACGGCTCATGGGAGTTCGCGTGGCCATGGCACTGATGTGTCTTCTGTTTCTGGTGATCGCCGCGCACGCCTGGAGCGGATTCGAGTATCGCTTCACGCCCTCCGGGGTTGAGATCAGCACGCTCGGTTTCCGCCTGCGCTCGATTCCGCTCGGCCACATCCGCGCCTACCGGATCGAGGGTTGGAGCGCGCTGCGCGGCTACGGCATTCGAGGCGTAGGCAACCGGCGCGCGTATGTCTGGGGCAACGAGGTGGTTCACATCACCACGCAGGATGGCGAAGTCTTTCTTGGACACGACGATCCGGTGCGCATCGTGCGCGACCTGGACTTGATGAAGCAGTTCGCACCTTCATAACGGTCTTACAGCTCGGTTCGAATTGTGAGAGGAGGCGATATGTCGTTCGGCATACCAACAGAAATTTGGGTCATCGTGGGGCTGATCGTTTTGGCGACCATGCTCCTGATGAGCGTGCTGGCCCGGCTCTACCGCAAGGCGGGTCCGCATGAAGCGTTGCTCGTTTACGGGTTCGGCGGTACCCGGGTGGTGAAAGGTCACGGGACCATCGTGTGGCCGATGGTGCAAGTCTGCCGGGGTCTTTCCCTGGAACTGATGTCGTTCGACGTGGCCCCGCAACAGGACCTGTACACCAAGCAGGGCGTAGCCGTGACGGTCGAGGCCGTTGCTCAGATTAAGGTCAAGTCGGACGTCGAGTCCATCCTGACCGCATCCGAGCAGTTCCTGACCAAGACCGACCAGGAGCGGGAAGGCCTGATCCGGCTGGTCATGGAAGGCCACCTGCGCGGCATCATCGGACAGCTCACGGTAGAAGAAATCGTGAAGCAGCCCGAGATGGTGGGCGAGCGCATGCGCGCGACCTGCGCGGATGACATGAGCAAGATGGGACTGGAAGTGATTTCGTTCACCATCAAGGAAGTCCGCGACAAGAACGAGTACATCACCAACATGGGCAAACCCGATGTGGCGCGCATCAAGCGCGATGCCGACGTGGCTACCGCTGAAGCCGAGCGCGACACCGCGATCAAACGCGCCGTAGCCACCCGTGAAGCGGCGGTTGCGAAAGCGCAAGCCGATCAGGAACGGGTGCTGGCCGAGACGCTCTCGCTGGCCAAGCAGGCGGAAGCGCAACGGGACCTTGAGGTCAAGAGAGCGCAGTACCTCGAAGTCACGAAAAAGCAGCAAGCACAGGCCGACAAGGCGTACGACATCCAGGCCAACGTCATGCAGCAGCAGGTCATCGCGGAAAGCGTGCGCGTGCAGCAGGTGGAGAAAGAAGGCCAGGTCAAGGTGCAGGAAGCCGAGATCAATCGCCGCGAGAAAGAGCTCATCGCGACGGTGCTGAAGCAGGCTGAAATCGAGCGGCAGCGCATCGAGACGCTCGCCCAGGCCGAGAAGCAGCGCCTGATGTCGGAAGCCGAAGG
>DASQPN010000036.1:0-4670 GCA_035643915.1 Terriglobales bacterium
GTTGGCCGCCCTGTTCGTGCATCATGCCCAGCTGCAGCATGGCGCTCATGTAGAGCGAAGCCAGGAAGCGCTCGAGAGTCATTTCGAGTTCTTTCGCGGACTGCCCGCTCAGCTCCACCCGCGAGTCGAGATCTTTGGACGACTGCCGATAGGCGTCGACATTGGCTTTCTGCTCAGCTGCGGAGGGCGGTGGCGGCATGTCGGGGTCGGCAATCGACGGGGGGACGGCTTCGGCGGGCGCGGTCGTCACGGCGGTGCTCGGCGCGGGCTCGGCCATGGGCTTCTCTTCCAGCACTTCGGCGCGGAGTTCGCCGTCCGCCGTAAATAGCCGGCGATCGGTCACAGTAAAACCAGTGTCTTGCTTCTTCTCAGCCATAATTTCTTCCTTAATTATTGCTTCGTGAGCAGGTCTGCGAACGGGAGATCGGCCACCGTCGCCCTCGATTCCGCGATCTGAACGTCTTTACCCGGAATGCCAACCTCGCGCCGGATGTAACCCAAGGCTACTGCGCGGTCGCCGTTGGACGCGGGAATCACCGCGGAACTTGTGATCTCGCCGACGTCGTTTCCCTGCACCTGAACCTTCGTGCCGGGGCCTGGCGGGGGTCCGGCCACACGGAACCCGGTGAACTTGCGGTGTACCTTGCCTCGGGAGCGAATGCGCTCGACGATCTCCTGGCCGATGTAGCAACCCTTGTTGAAGTTCAGGGCTCGCTGCTGCTCGGTTTCCTGGGGCAGGTCCCGCTCGCGGATGTCTTGTCCATAGAGCGGAACACCCAGCCCAACCCGGTAGAGCTCAAGCGATTCGCGGTCAACCGGCGCCGCGCCGCTGGCTACCAGGGCTGCTCGTGCCTCGGCAGTCTGCTCCGGTGTGGCCCAAATTTCGTAAGAGGGGTACTGTTCGCGCTCTCCGCGAACAACTCTCAGGTTGATCCGCCGCCAGGTGAAGTCTTCGATCTGAAGTGGTTTCAATTCCCCAACCTCAAAGCCTGCTGCCTTCAGCGCGTTGTTCGCGTTCGGTCCGGCGATGCCCAGCGACGTCAGCTGGTCGCTGACGTTGGTGACCTCGACATCATCCATGATGATGTAGTGGCTGAACGTCGCCAGCACCTTCTCGACTTGCGACCGGTCGAGATCCACCAGGAGACGGTCGCCACGGTTGTACGCGAAGAAATCTCCCAGAATGTGGCCTTGCGGGTTCAGCAAGAATACATAGACGCCGTAGCCAACGCCCAGATCCCGGACGTTATTCGTGACCATGCCATTCAGCCAGCGCACCCGGTCGCCGCCCGTGAGCTCAATCTTCGCGCGCGAACTGAGGTCGTACACTCCGCAGGTTGACGTTAACGCTCGAAACTCGTCTCTTACCTTGCCGAAATCGGGCGAAGTGGTTTCCCCACCGGCTGCTGCGGGTGACAGATCAACCCCGTTACGTGGAGTGGTCGACGGCACCCTTTGATTATAGCGGAGGTGCCGATTGCCGGTGAGGGCCGCCTTGGGCGCGTCAGGGTTGACGAATCGCAATCTTCTGAGAGGAGTCGATCATGAAGTCAGTTCGGACCACAGCCGTTTTCGTTCTGGTGTTCGCGTCGGTTTCGAGTTGGGCACAATCGGGTGCGCAGAAGGCGCTCGACCGATTCAAGTCCATGGTGGGCACCTGGAGTGGGAAGAGTGCGCAAGGACAACCCGCCGAAGTGACTTACCGCCTGATGGCGGGCGGGACGTCGGTGATGGCGGAAAGCATGATGGGCGATGAAGCCATGACCAGCATGCTCTATGTCGACGGCGATCGTCTGCTGATGACTCACTTTTGTCCCAGCAACAACCAGCCCCGCATGAAGGCTACGATCTCGCCGGATGGCAAGACGGTTTCGTTCGACTTTCTGGACGCGACCAACTTGGCGTCGCCGCAGGCCGGCCACATGCACCGGGCAGTGTACGTTTTTGTGGATCCCGAGCACTACAGCGAGGACTGGACTTGGAAGCGGGAGGGCAAGGACGCTCATTTCCAGTTTGATTTGCAGCGTAAGAAGTAAGGCCGGGCGGGTGGGTCCGTTGGAATGGAAATGCTGCCTGCCAATTGGTAAGCTCTCTGCTCGTGACCCAAGCCAAGCGAATTGCAGTTCTTGCCGGAGACGGCATCGGACGTGAAGTAATTCCGGAAGCCGTCAAGGTGATCGCCGCCTCGGGCGCGGCGCTCGAGACCACGGAGTTCGATTGGGGCGCGGCGCGCTACCTGGCTGAGGGCGTGACCGTCCCACCGGACGGGTTTGCCTTGCTCGAGCGCGCGTTCGATGCGATCCTGCTGGGCGCGTTCGGCGATCCGCGAGTTCCCTCCAACATTCATGCCAAGGAAATCCTGCTGGGGATGCGCTTCAAGCTGGACCTCTACGCGAACGTGCGTCCGGTGCGGTTGCTGGATGCTGGGTTGTGTCCGCTGAAGGGCGTGGAGCCGAAGGATGTGGATTTTGTGGTGATCCGCGAGAACACCGAGGGAGTGTACGTGGATGCGGGCGGCGTGTTCAAGCAGGGGACGGAAGACGAGGTTGCCATTCAGGAGGACATCAATACTCGCAAGGGCGTGGAGCGCGTGATCCGGTACGCGTTCGAGTTGTGCGAGAAGCACACAAAGCTCGATGGGAGTCCGCGGAAGCGGGTATTGATGAGCGATAAATCAAACGCCATGACGCACGCGGGGGGATTGTGGCAGCGAGTCTTCAAGCAGGTGAGTCGCGAGTATCCGCAGATCACGGCGGAACACATGTACGTCGACGCGCTGTGCATGCAGATCGTGAGGGATCCGCGACAGTTCGACGTGATCGTGACCAACAACATGTTTGGCGACATCATTACGGATTTGGCGGCGGGGCTGCAGGGCGGGTTGGGGATGGCGGCCAGCGGGAACGTTCATCCGGGGAAGACGTCGATGTTCGAGCCGGTGCATGGTTCGGCGCCGCCGATTGCGGGGAAGAATGTGGCGAATCCCATGGGGGCCATCTTGACGGCGGCGATGATGTTGAATCACCTTGGGCTGACTGGGGAGGCTTCAAAAATCGAAGCGGCGGTACTGAAGGCGGTTCGTCAGAAGAAGACTACGCCGGACATCGGGGGAGCGCTGGGGACGAGGGAAGTGGGGGAGTGGGTGGCGAAAAGCCTCTAACCGTAAAGGTCGCGAAGAACGGCCGGGAAGTGCGCGAACGAAACCGGCTTCGAAGGCGCTTGGAGTCCCGCCCTGCCGGAACGGACCCCGCTCAGTTGAACGCCGAGGTCAGCCTGCGGAAGGCGGTCAGCGCGGTCACATATTTTTCATTGATTGCGTAGGCCTGCGCATAGCACCTCTTGGCCTTCTCCCATTTCCGCTGATGCTCGTAGACCCGGCCGAGATTGAAGTGAGGGTAGCAACGCGCGTCGTAGCGCTTCGCGGCCATGGCTTTCTCGAACCAGGGGATGGCATCGTCCCATTTTTCTTGTTCGATCAGATAAGCCCCGATATCGTTGTAAGGATTGCCGAAGTCCGGATCGACCCTGATGGCCTGATGGCAGTCCTGGATCGCGTGCTCGTAGTCGGCCAAAAAAGAATAGGCCCAGCCGCGGAAGGTGTACGCCTCTGCAGTCGGAAAAGTGGCGATGGAGCGGCCGTACAGTTCGATGGCTTGCTGGTAGTCACCGTTCCTCTGGAGTTCGTAGGCGCGACGGAAGTACTCGGCGGCAGCGATTCGTGGATCGGATTCGGGCATACGCGTCCTAAAGGTGAGCTTGATCAAATTCTATCGGAAAATCGCCGGAATTCTTTGCGCAGCTGGGTTGCTCATCGCCGGTCTGTCTGCCCTTGGGTGGACTCGGGCGACGGGGCAACAGAGTCAGCCAACCTCGAAGGCGCACCAGCAGGCTCCAACTTCGCCGGTCTCTTCTCCCTCGGGGCAAAAGCCAGCCCCGGCTGATTCTTCAGGGGCAAAGGGTGCGCCCCGGGGCACACCGCCGGCGGACGAATCGGAGCAGAAAATCTCACCGAAAGCGGCGGAAGAGCTGTTTCGGTCGGTGGACGAGATTCTGAAGTTCGCCAGCAAGGATACGTCTCTGCCGATTCACGACGAAGTAAAGCGGCGGCTGGTGAATCGCGATGAGGTAGTGGCCTTCATTCGCCGCCATATGGCCGAGGACGAGGATGCGCAACGACTGCGCCGGTCGGAACTGGTCCTGAAGAAATTCGGGCTATTGCCTCGCGACTTCGACTTGCAGACTTTTCTGGTTGCGCTACTGCGCGAGCAGGTCGCCGGATATTACGATCCTCAGACCAAGACGGTGAATCTGCTGGACTGGATCGATCCAGAACAGCAGAAGCCGGTGCTGGCTCATGAATTGACGCATGCTCTGCAAGATCAATCGTTCGGACTCGAGAAATACATGAAGGCGGGTGCGGCGGACCTTTCGACCAGCAAGAAGGAACCGACGCCCGATGATATTCAGAACGATGAGGCGTCCGCCGCGCATCAAGCAGTGGTGGAGGGGCAGGCCATGGTGGTGCTAATCGACTACGAACTTGCTCCCACCGGGCAGTCGGTGGTCGATTCTCCGCAAATCGTCGAGGCTTTGAAGGCGGGCATGCTGATGGGGACCGCGGACTCGATCGAATTTCGCAACGCGCCGCTCTACATCAAAGAGGCGTTGAC